>JAYTGM010000566.1:0-8567 GCA_043733425.1 Terriglobia bacterium | reverse complement strand
AATTTTCAGTTCATCCAGAAGCTTGCGCATATCCTGCGCCTGAGCCACGGTCCAGTCAAAGTAGGGAGCGTAAAATTCAACGCCATCGTAGCCCATCGCTGCCACGGCGCGAACCGTACCCATGGGGTCGCGCTTAAATTCTTCGCGGACTGAGTACATTTCCAGCCCGACAGGAATTTTCGCCGCACCTAAAACAGGAACAGTTATAGCGGCAGCGCTGAGCGCGAGGAATTTGCGGCGGTCTATCACACCAAAATCATACAACGCTGCCATACACTTAGTTGATCCGGCATGAACGTCTTCGGGCAGCGAATCCATTGGAGTGAGACGGGCAACGGCCCGCCGGTGGTGTTGCTACATGGGCTTGGCTCGGATTCGTCGGCATGGGCTCATGTGGTGGGTTACCTTTCAGCGCACAGGCGCGTCATCACGCTTGATCAGATCGGGTTCGGCCAATCCGGCAAGCCTCCTCTTCGATACAGGACGCAGACGCTGTCCTCTTTTCTGGAGGGGTTCTTCGAAACGCTCCGCCTTGACCGGGCTTCGCTGGTGGCCCACGGGGTTTCCGGAGCGGTGGCGGTACAGTTCGCGGCATCGCACCCCAATTTAGTCGATCGGCTGGTCCTGGCGAATACCGGCTTTCTTCTGAACCCGGCGGGAATGGACCTGTTGAACCCCGTCACTCGCACCGAAGCACGCGATTTGCAAAAACGAACCCGATTTTCAGCGAATCATGCCATGGCCGATCAGATTTGGGCGGAATCCATGCAATCCGCCGCTGCGAATCAGGCCCTGATCGATTCCGCAAAAGCCGGTCTCGATTCAGTCGCGCCGCTTTTGACCGGCATTGCCCAACCCACGCTGGTTATCTGGGGACGCGAAGACCGCTTGACGCCGCTTGAAACGGGAGAGCGGATTCATGCCGCGATACCGAACTCTCAAATGGTGATCGTTGAGAAATCGGGCCACGCACCGCACCGGGAACAACCCGCGGAATTTTCTGCGGTTGTGGACAAATTTCTATCAGGCGCCAAGGTCCACCAGAGATTTCGGAAACAGCGCCAGGAAGAAAACGTCTGGTTTTAAGCGGGCCGCTGGCGATACCGTTGCGCGGCTGTTCTGCCTAAGCTGAGCAGCAGATTCATCGCCGGCGTTTTCAGGCTAGCGAGACGGCTGCCCGGTTTTGCTGAAGTCACGCCGGTAGCCGCGGGCAAGATTGCCGCAGCCACTATCCCCATCAAATCCGCAGCCGCGCCAGGGAAGAGGCCATGAAATTTGGAAAGCATTTGGGCTCCACCCGTAAGCACTCGCTCGGCTTCGCCCCGCTTGACGGCGGTCACAATTTTTTTGGCTGCGGCATCCGCGCTCATCGCCAGCACAGGCGCGCTCGCGCCCAAACTAAACCACTTCCCTTCCGCTTCCTGATCACCCTTGAAGATTGCATTCGCAAACGACCCGGTGCGCAACAGCCCCGGTGCAATCGTGGTGACTTGCACACCCTCTTGGCCTAACTCCGCGCGCAAGCCCTCCGAAAAACCGGTAGCCGCGAATTTCGCGCACGTATACGGGACCATGTGCGGTACGCTCACCTTTCCACCAAACGAGGTGATAGTGACTATCTTGCCGCTGCGCCGCTTCACCATTGTGGGAATCACTTCCAAAGTGGGAAAAACGACACCCCAAAACATCACTTTCATGGCGGAATCGAAATCTTTCACGGTCATTGCAGTCACCGGGCCCACCTGAATCTGCCCGGCATTGTTTACTAAAATATCAATCCGGCCGAAGTGCCCTTCCACCTCCGCTATCATTTGCTTCACCTGGGCTTCATCGGAAACATCGCAGACCACTGCGATTACGTCCGCGCCACCCCTTTCCAACTCACGTTTTGCACCATCAAGTTCCTCCCGGTTGCGGGCGCAAATTGCCAACCGGCAACCTTCGGAGGCAAAGCGCCGCGCGAGTGCGATCCCTAACCCGTTGGACCCACCCGTAATCAGAACCACCTGACCCCGCAGCGATTTTTCGCCGCCCTTGGCCAACAGTTCTCGAACAGCTAAACCAGCGCCCACACCGGCAGCGGCCAGAAGCAGCTTATTTTTTTCCGTCACGGGGTTTCGGGGTAGCAACTCCGGGGCCAACTAGTGTTTTTGCAAAACGAACCCAAGATCGCCCAACCCGTTTATGACGAACTGGACGGCTATCGCGGTAAGAAGGAGGCCCATCATACGCATCAGAATGTGAATCCCGGTTTCTCCCAGCAGCGAGCGAATTTTATCCGCCATCGCCAGAATGATAAAGGCGCAGACGCAGGTCAGGGCGATTCCAATAAAGACAGGCGCAGCCTGCCACCAGGTTGGGGATTGCCCCATGAGTACCATCACGCTTGAAATTGAGCCGGGCCCTGCGAGAAGCGGGATCCCGAGCGGAATAATGCCGACGTCCTCTTTCGTGCAGGCCTCCTCCGTTTCCCCAGGCGCCTCTTTGGTACCCGATTGTTTGGCCTGCAACATCTCCATCCCGATGATGAAGAGCAGGACACCGCCTGCAATCTTCAAGGCGGGAAGCGTGATACCGAACAACTTGAAGATCATGCCGCCCGCCAGAGCGAATGTAGACAGCACAATGAAGCAGGTAATTGAGGCCCGTTTTGCCATGCGCCGGCGTTCAGAGACGGACGAACCAGCCGTCATTACCAGAAATGGTGGGATGGCGGCGAAGGGATCCACCAGGAAGAATACAGAACTAAAGGCGACCAGTGATATCTGGAAAATCGCCAGGGCGTTCATCGCGTCAAAGCTGCAAACCCAACTGGGCTAAGGCAGCAGCGGTGGTGGTGTAATCGACGTGTTGGACGGATTTTAGGCCGAACTTTGCCGCCACTTCAACAAAAAGCAGCCGGTCATCCAAGTACGCAATGCGCTCCGGCGGAACTTGGACCAGATCCAGGGCCATGCGATAGATATCGTTATCCGGCTTGCGTAAACCGACGAAACAGGAGCAAACAAATGCATCCACAAACTCACCCAAGGCGAATTTCGCGATCCGGAACTCTGTCAATTCGCGCCCTTCGTTACTGACGACAAACACCTTCAATTTATATTTGGCTTTCAGGCCGCGCACAAGTTGAAGCATTTCCGGATATGGCTTAGATTGTTCCAGAATCCAGGCCGTGAACTCCTCCGGTGTGAAATCTCTAGGCTGGAAAAAAACCGCGCGAGAAAGGTATTCGCTGAGCGTCAACTTTCCGATCTCATAGGTATCGAAAGTCATGCGGTGGCGGCTATCCATTTCGGCTTGATCGAACCCGAAATGCAGTGCCGCGGCGCGGCGCGTGGCGCTATCCCAACCGTTGGTCAGCATCACGCCGCCCACATCGATAAAAAGTGCTTGAATCCCGGCTTCTGACGAGCTCATTGGCGGCAAAGGTCCCGAAACCAGACTAACAGGAGAGTTCCTGAGGTTCAGGCGTTTTCAAGAAGAGAATCCGCAATTCGATAAGCGTCACAAAACCGGTCGAGACCATGGGATCCCCCATTTACCAACCGCCGGGCCTGCGCGAGATTGCCTTCGGCTGCGGCTTTATGCAACTGCTCGCCCCTCGCATTCAAGAAACAAAATAAGAGACGCGCCGCGGGGTATGACTCGGCCGCAAGTTCCGGTGAGGTAATGAGGTCAAGGCTGATCCGCGGCCCAAGCCGGTTGTAGTTAAAACGGCCAGTGAGCTGGACGTAACCTCTGCCGCGATAACGCTCGCCATCGGGGGGGCCCTGGTTGCCCAAATCCGCGCGGCGGTCATAAAGATCGAACGGCGTTCCCCCGGATGAGGTGTTGAAGCGGGACACCTGTTCAGCGCAAGGCACGAAACTTTCCGTCTCCGCGCGAACAGTGGCGAGCGCCATTAAGAACATGACCCGATCAGCTCGGGTTGCGGTAGCTACCTGTAGGATATCGGGGAGATTCGCCTGCAGGTGAGAAAGTGGGGTGAAAGGAAATACCCGCTGGCAGATTTCGTCGGTCATACCCCAGGGCATTCGGCGACCCCAGGCGGCAGGAAGATAAGGTTCATACGCCCAAACCCTAGCATTCGACAAGCGGGCTGGCCGCGACTCTGGATTGTAACTGCTTGAGTCTTTACGCGAAAATAAAGACTTACATGATGTAACTGGATATTTCGCTTTCGAACTCGAGCGGCGAAACATCCTGAAAATCGACCTTTACAATCCGCATGGCGAACTCAAAACCCTGGTCGCCAAGCTGTTCTATTCTGATCAGGGTGGTGTCACAACGCATGCATTTGGGAGGGAAATTCTGGTTTGCCGGCAACTCTATGTGAACTGTGGCTGTGTCACCTATAGAAGGCAATTCGCTCTCCAGTTTTAACCGGCAAGCCACCAGTACGCCATTGCGATGCAAATTGCCGGTCAAACCATCGAGAGAGCCCGGCCAGATATCAGGGAACGACAATCGGCAGGGGAGTTGCATCTCTATTCGTTCGTCGCCGCGCCTGTTCATTTCAGAAAATAGCCTTCGTTGTGGGTCCGTCTCGTTATTTTTGCTCACATGAAAAATACGATTCGAAGGCAGGATCAGATGACCTGGGAAGAAGGTAACACGTAGGGAAATTGATTGTGAAACGAAATCTTTTTTACGGTGGGCTTTGAGTACTAGGGAAGGTTACTAACAAAAGGAGGAGTCCCGAACTTTCTGGGACTCCGTTGACTGGAAGACTTATTGGCGAGTGACAGCGCCGACCGGAGTACCGATAATTTCTCCAGACACCACCATTTCTACCCGGCGGTTCTGCTGCCGTCCCGAATCAGTATCGTTCGAGGCCACGGGACTTGCTTTCCCGTACCCAACCGCAGTCAGACTATTGCCGTTGATTCCCGCGCCTACCAGATAATCCCGTACGGCAAACGCGCGTTTCTCGGAAAGCGTCTGGTTAAAAGCATCAGAGCCGATACTGTCGGTGTGGCCTTCGAGCTGGAGCCGCAAGCTGGGGTACGCAAGTAGGATACCGGCAACTTTGGCCAGCGTCTCACGCGTTCCAGGTTTCAGCGTTGCCTTTCCGAAATCGAAAAGGACATCCGACATGTTCACGATTAGGCCGCGGGCACTGTCTTTCGTTTCCAGAATGGAATTCAACTGGATCAAAAGTTTTTGCCGCATTTCCGCTTTTTCCGCTTCCGATTTTTGAAGCGCGGAATTTGCCTGGGCGGCTGCGGCGTTAGCGTCGGCGGCAGCTTTTCGCGCAAGTTCCGCATCTGCCTGCGCTGCTGCCTGTTGCGCTATTGCTGCCTGGCGGGCCGCGTCTGCCGCGGCACGGTCTTGATTCGCCTGCGCTGAAGCGACCAGGGCTTCTGCTTTGGCCCGCTCCGCATCTGCTCTGGCGCGTTCCGCCGCGGACCGATCGGCATCCGCTTGGGCGCGCCGTCTGCTTTCCGCATCGGCTTGCGCGCGGGCATCCGATTCACGCCTTGCAGATGCGGCCCGCTCCGCGTTCAGGTTCTCTTCCGTCATTTTGCGAAGGGTGATGATGCGCGCATCCTCAGCCATCTGGACAGCTTCGCGAGCATTCGTTTCAAGAGCGCGTTTGTCTCCCTTACCGCGGTTATAATCTTCCGCGTTCTTCAGATCGATCACTGCCTTTTGAAATGTTTCCGCGGCATAGCGGTCTGAACCGGTGCCACGCGAAATTGCTACTGCATTGCGCGCTTCCCGTAACTGCAAATTGGTCTTGGTGTCGCTGATGAGCGGCGTCAGGACACCGGCATTCACTACTTTGGTGTACTGGCCGCGCTGCAACAATTCATACTTCGCGTCTACCTGTTCGATAGTTCCCGTTGTATCGGTGCGGATAAAGTTTTCCATTACGACCACGTCCGAAGGCTGGGTCACCGCCCAATAAGGTTCCGCTGTGACGATAATGCCGAAAGCCTGCAATTCGGTCGCAACATCAATAGACCGATGGGTGGCGTCTCCATTCAGAACAACTTCCCCTAGGTTATCGGCGCGGCCTTCGGGCGTAATGGCCCAAGCGACAAACGTGAGATATTCAGGACCAAAACTCTGCGGGGCACTCATTTTCTTGATGTCGAGCGTCATCTTTGTGGCACCTGTATTACTTTGAACTCGCACAACGCCAGTCGATTGCGGCATCAGCGCCGTACCTCTCAGATCGACGTTGGTGGAGCCGGTGCGATGGTGAAAATTGATGGCTTTGATGGTGCGGGAAACTACCGTGATACGGAACACCGGCACTGAATCACCGGGGAAGCCTGAACGTGGGCCTTGTGTGGGATTCGGTTCCTGAGCGCTCAAAAGAGCCGAGATCGCGACAAGCGCAGCTGCAAATTTCATAATTGTGTCTTCCTCTACAACTGTAGAAGCAAGGCTAATGCCGTTTCATGTTCGATCGTCCGAAACCGCCCGTCAAGGCCGTCTTGCCCATCAGCAACCTTGGTGCTTGTGCACGCCTGGATTGTGTTACTTTGACCCAGAGCTGTGCTCTTCAATTCCCTTCAGTTTCTTGTCTTTTTCCCTGTGGTTACGGCGCTCTATTTCGCGCTGCCCGACAGGTTCCGATGGGCCCTCCTGCTTGCCGCCAGTTGTTATTTCTACATGGCTTTCCGGCCGGTATACATTCTTATTCTGGCGTTTACCATTCTGGTGGATTATTTTGCGGGGATTCTCATAGACCGGGAGACGGGGCCGCGCCGAAAGCTCTATTTGGTAGCCAGTATTCTGGCCAATATCGGGGTTCTTGGTTTTTTCAAGTACTACAACTTCATCACGCTCTCGCTGCAGAGCGTAGGCGCTCGCACGGGGTGGGTTTATCCACTCAATCCCCTCGATATCATCTTGCCGATCGGCCTCTCTTTTCACACGTTCCAATCGTTGAGCTACACGGTTGAAGTTTACCGGCACAGGCAAAAGCCCGAAAAAAGCCTCGGGATCTTTTCGCTCTACGTTATGTTCTTCCCGCAACTGGTGGCCGGACCGATTGAAAGGCCGCAGAACATGCTTCATCAATTCCACGAATTGCACCGGTTCGAATACTCGCGCGTGGTGGCGGGCCTGCAATTGATGGCGTGGGGCTTGTTCAAAAAAGTGGTTGTGGCAGACCGGCTAGCGCCCTTTGTGAATCAGGTTTACGATCACCCGCGTACCTATACGGGTATCTCTTTCCTGGTGGCAACTGTCTTTTTCGCCTTCCAGATTTATTGCGATTTTTCCGGCTACTCCGACATAGCGCTGGGTTCGGCCCAGGTGATGGGTTTCCGTTTGATGGAAAACTTCCGGATGCCCTATTTCAGCCCCTCCGTAAGCGATTTCTGGCGGCGATGGCATATTTCACTCTCTACCTGGTTCCGCGATTATGTCTATTTCCCGCTGGGCGGCAACCAGGTTCCGTTCCTGCGCCGGTATGGGAATCTGCTCATCACCTTCCTGGTGAGCGGGCTATGGCATGGCGCAAACTGGACGTACGTAATCTGGGGCGGCTTGAATGGCCTGTATCTGGTGCTGGAGCAATGGGGCGAGATGCTCGCGAGGAGGGCCTTCCCAGAGTGGAGCGTACCGCCTGGCTTGAGACTTCCCTTCCGTGCGTTTCGCACCGCCATCACTTTCAGCCTGATCTGTTTTGCGTGGATCTTTTTCCGGGCACGCACCACGGCGGACGCTTTTTATATCGCGAGCCATCTAGGGGAAGGGCTTCTCAATTTGCCGCAGGACTTGGGAAGCTTGTCCTTCATCAAAGCGAATATTCTGATGCGGCTTGATAAAGACGAGTTCATCATCGCGCTTTGTGTTCTGCCAATCCTGCTGGTGGTAGAAGTTTTTCAACAACTGGTCCCACTGCGCAGCTTTATCGCAACGCAGCCGGTGTACGTCCGCTGGATCCTGTATTACGCCTGTTGTGCAACACTTCTTTTTTTCGGTGCTTTCAACCGGGCAAAGGAATTTATCTATTTTCAGTTCTGATTCAATGGCGTATCGAAAATTTTTTTCGCGGGCGGGAGTTCTGGCTCTTCCTTTCTTGTTGCTGGGGCTGTTCGTCTACTGGACCGATCCGTTTTGCCTCCTGAATTCGCGTTTTATTGCGCGCAGTGTGAAGGAAAAGTCGGCGTTTCCTTTGAATACCTGTCTTGCGAAGCTGATTGAATTTGAGCAAAATCCAGGCGCTAACATTCTGCTGGGAGATTCCAGGATGGGCCTGATGCACCCGGCGGAGATTGAACGCGTTTCCGGGGTGAAGTTTTTGAATATGTCTTACGGGGGAGCAAGCCTGAACGAAGTGGCCGACACATTTTGGACCGCGAATAAGGCAGTGGCTCTGAAAAGCGTCTACATGGGGATCGGGTTCAGTCTTTATAACGATTATCACTTTACGAATCGCACGGAGCCGGCGATGGCGATTATTGACACTCCCCTTCTGTATTTCACGAATCGGACGGTGTTGAAGGGAGCCTGGTACACCGCTCAATTGCGCTATTTCGGTGCGGACCCCGGCCTGGGCCAGCCGCTGGTGACACGTGACGAGCTTTGGCGGGAAGAGTTGCAGG
>JAYTGM010000565.1:0-8578 GCA_043733425.1 Terriglobia bacterium | reverse complement strand
TCAGGAACGAGTAGTTGTAAACCTCAGTAAAGCCTTGGGCCGATACGGTGTTCCGGACGCGCCTTAAAAGCAGGCGCTCGGGCGAATCGGAAGGAACCGTGGAAAGCACGGTTGGGGGAACGGGAGGAATGGTTTCGTATCCAATCATGCGGCCCACTTCTTCCACAAGATCATCGGGAGTATTCACGTCTTTGGTGGCACGCCAGGAAGGAACCGTAACCGTGAAGTTGGGCCATGTTCCCACAAGGCCGAAACCCAGGCTGGTCAAAATGGAAGAAACTTGCGCGGGTTCCACCTCTAGTCCGATCTTGCGGTTTAGCCAGTCTCCGTTCAGCGAAATCAGCGGAGGCGCCGGGCGTTCCACACGCCAATCCACCAAGCCGCCCACTAGCCGGGCCTCCGGACAGAGTAACTTCATCAGCGCAACGGTACGCGCAAGCGCGCGAACGGTATTTTCCGGGTCCTGCGCCTTTTCAAATCTCATGGACGCATCGGTGCGAATTTTCAGAGCGGTCGAGGTCCTTCGGATGCTGGACGCGTGAAAGTTTGCGGCTTCGAATACCACTGCTGTAGTTGCATCTGAAATCGCACTGTCTAACCCGCCGATCACGCCGGCAACACCCACTGGACCTGCTGCATCGGCAATCACCAGGTTTGCGGGGGACAATTCGTAGGTCACCTTGTTCAACGCCGTAACCCGCTCGCCCTCGCGAGCCAGGCGCGCTCTTAACTTATTGCCATGCAGAAGCGCACGGTCATAAGCATGCATCGGTTGCGCCAGTTCCGCTGCAATGTAATTCGTCAGGTCCACCAGGTTGTTGATGGGGTTCATCCCCAATGCTGTCAGCCGGAACTGCAGCCAGAGCGGCGAGGGCGCAATGCGGACGTTTTCGTAGACAATCGCGCTAAAGCGCGGGCAGAGTTCGGCATCGCCTTCCACCTCGAACGCGGCCGGGCCCGTGGGGAGCAGAGCAAGATCCACGGGATCGCTTAGCGTGCAGCCCGTGATGGCGGCCACCTCGCGCGCCATGCCGAAATGTCCCCACAGATCAGGCCTGTGCGTCAGCGATTTGTTGTCTATCTCCAGAATGGTGTCGATTGGCGGCAGGGGCTCATTCAGTTCCACGATTCCGGTGTGATCGCGATTGATGCCCAGTTCATCGCCGCTGGCCAGCATGCCATCGCTTTCCACACCCTGAAAGGTCTTGCGGCCCAGCGGTAAATACACCGTTCGCAAACCGGCGCGGCAGTTAGGCGCGCCGCACACCACGGTTTTCGTGCCGTACTTCTCGGTTTCCACAACGGCCAGAGTCAGCTTTGTATCGGGCACCGGCTCGGCCGAAATCACGGTGGCGATGCTTGCGCCCGCTTCGCCATACTGTTCCACTCCCTCGCACTCAGCGGTTCGGGTGGTGATTAGGTTCATCGTGAGCCGGGCATCGGCGGGCAGTTGCGCGAACTCGCGAATCCAGTTTAGAGAAAACTTCACGCCGCTACACCTGCAGAGGTAGCAAGAAACCTTAAATCGCCGGACATGAGTAGGCGGATGTCGCCAATTCTGTAACGCATCATCACCAAACGCGTCAGGCCAAGCCCGAACGCGAAGCCACCCCATTCATTCGAATCGATTCCGCTCTTTTCAAGCACCTTCGGATTCACCAAGCCACAGGGCAACAGTTCCACCCAGCCGCTTTGCTTGCAGACCGCGCAACCTGCACCGCCGCAGATCAGGCACCGGATATCGAGTTCGAAACCTGGCTCGACAAACGGAAAGAAACCCGGCCGCAGGCGCACTGTCACCTCACGGCCGAAGACTTCTCCTAGCAAGGTTTTCATGAAATAAATCAGATTGCCCACTGATACGTTGCGGTCAATCATCATGCCTTCCAACTGATAAAACGTGTGCTCGTGAGAGGCGTCCACACTCTCATTGCGGAACACGCGGCCCGGAGCAATCATGCGTAGCGGCAGCGGTAACGTTTCCATACCCCGCACCTGAACCGGCGAGGTGTGGGTGCGCAGCAGTTTACCTCCTTCCAGCCAGAAGGTGTCCTGCATATCGCGCGCCGGGTGGTCCGCGGGAATATTCAACGCGTCGAAATTGTGATATTCATCCTCCACTTCGAATCCGTCCAGAATGATAAATCCCAGCGAGCGGAACAGGTCCTCAATTTCCTGCTGCAAACGGGTCAAAGGGTGCAGGTTGCCGGGCCGGATTCCGGTTGCCGGCAGGGTCAGGTCCATCCACTCGGATTCCAGGCGTTCCGTAAGCGCTCCGGCAGCGAATTCGTCTTGACGCTCAGTTAGCGCGGCTTCCAGCGCATTTTTGGCTTCGTTTAAGAGTTTCCCGATGCGGGCACGTTCTTCAGCCGCGATTTTGCCCATGTCTTTGGAGACGGCGGCAAGCGTTCCTTTGCGGCCCAGCACCTCAACTCGTATAGCTTCCAGATCCGCGGGGATTGCCGCCGCGGCTATATGTTTCAGTGTGCCGGCCTGCAGGCTGGCAAGATCATTTTCAAGCATGAGCGAGAACCATTTTAGGCAGCAGCTTCAGGTTGGTAGGCTTCTCCGTCTTTTTCCAGCTCGAAGACCAGATGATTGATATAAAACAAGACCAGCGGTTCAGGAAACTTGCCCGAAAACTCTGTGTACACCCGCTTGCGCCAACCCTCGGTCAGATACTGTTTGGCATCCAGATTTTTCACGAAAAAGCCGTCTTCATTCGGGATGCCTAAAAAATTCAGCACCGCAACGATCAGTTCCATATGAGAAACCAGAATTGCCTGTGAGAGATCTGTGGCATATTCTTCATCGTGCGTCAGCAGCCTTTCCCACAAACGCGGTGTGGCCTTGCGCAGGTTCTCTGTGTTCAGTTTCTCTATATGGGTGCGCAGTTTAAATCGCTCGTACAACTGAAATGTTTTCAGTTTTCCGAAGGAAATGGAGCGCAGCAGTTTGGCGAAACGGTCCTCCCCCAGACTGCGGAAGGCGTCGGAAAGCAACATTTTCTGAGCGTAGCACCATCCACGCAGCTAGTACGCGCGTAAGGTCTCTTGAGAGCGGTCAAACTCATTACGCTAGAATGAAGAGTTTGCCTAACAACATCATTATCTTGGGAGCACAATGGGGGGACGAAGGGAAAGGAAAAATCGTCGACCTGCTCAGCCGGAACTTCGACCTGGTCGCGCGTTACCAGGGCGGCCATAATGCCGGTCATACCATCTGCATCGGCGACCGTAAATTTGTCCTGAAGCTTATCCCTTCCGGTATCCTCCATCCAGGCAAACGCGCTGTTATAGGCAACGGACTGGTGATTGATCCGGCTGCACTATTAACCGAAACGGCTCAACTGGAAGCGGCGGGCGTGGATGTACTGGGCCAACTGCGCATCAGCAACCGCGCGCACATTTTGTTTCCCTGGCACCGCACCATGGAGAAGCGGATTTCGATCGGCACCACTTCCCGGGGGATTGGCCCCTGTTACGAAGATAAAGCCGGCAGGCGGGGCATCCGCGTCTGCGAGCTGTTAGAGCGGGATACGTTTCACGCAGCTTTCGACGTGCTCGCTCACGAAAAGCGCGTGATCGAACAAGCGTTCGGCATTCATGACGATTCAGATTATGCCGCGATTCGCAATCAATACGATGAATTTGCAGAGCGGATGCGGCCCATGGTCTGCGATACCGCAGAACTGCTGAACAGTGCAATCGCGCGCGGCGAACGCGTGCTTTTCGAAGGCGCCCAAGGCACCATGCTGGATCTGGATCACGGCACCTACCCCTTCGTTACGTCTTCCAGTGCCACCGCCGGCGGCGCCATGACCGGTACCGGTGTTGCACCCACGCGCATCGGAGGGATTGTTGGAATTTCAAAAGCCTATATCACCCGCGTGGGCGGCGGCCCTTTTCCCACGGAAAGTTTAGATTCTCAAGGCGACCATATCCGCGAGCGCGGTGCCGAGTTCGGCAGCGTAACCGGGCGCCCCCGCCGCTGCGGTTGGTTCGACGTCCCGCTGATGAAGTACACCGCGATGGTGAACGGATTCGACACACTTGTGATGACGAAGCTGGATGTGCTGGACGAACTTGCAGAAATTCCGGTCTGTATTGGATACAAAGGGTTGACGGAGATGCCGGCGACCGCAGCTGCTCTTTACCAGGTGCAACCGATCTATGAAACGTTGCCAGGCTGGCAATCAAAAACCGCCGGAACGTCCAATTACGATGAACTTCCCCTGCGAGCCAAGGAATACGTTGCCTTCCTGGAACGCGCAACAGGAATTGAGGTGGGCTGCATTTCAACAGGACCGGACCGCACCGAGACTGTAGTGCGACCGGCAAGCCGTTTTGCGGCTCTTACTCAGTAAGCCTGGCTCCTAGTACGGGTCTACGTAACAGCCTGCGTAGGGAATCCATCGGTTCCATTGATCGTAGTAACCGGCTGGAACGCATGGGTCCACTTCAGCGTAATAGCTGGAACCATAGGCGTAAGGGTAGCTATAGCCAGATCCATACCGCGCGCCGTAGTATCCGCGCGAGTAGCCATAACCGCCACCCCGGTAGTACGAGTAGTTCCCTCGCCCGGAAGAATAGTTGCGTTCACGGCCGCCGCCCCAATTGCCCTGTCCGCCAGCGTAACCGCGCTCCCTGCCGGAATAAGACTGACCACCAGAGTAGCCGCGCCCCGCGCCGGAATAAGATTGATTCCCCGAATAGGAGCGTCCTCCGCCCGTATAGGCTTGCCCGCCTGAGTAAGACCGGCCGTTTGAGTATGTCTGGTTACCGGAATAGGAGCGGCCGCCGCCCGAATACGATTGGCCGCTCTGGCCATTCGAATAACCGCCCCCGGAATTGGTTTGGCCGCCAGAGTTAGCCTGGCCGGAATTCCCGGAATGCCCGCCGTGGCGCTGTGCCGAAGCTCCGCTACAAATTAGAAGTACCGCCACTGTTCCGAAAGCCGCACATGCAATCTGTCTAGGCATCGTCTGCTCCTGATTTTTTCGACGTGAGCGATTGCAATCACGTTGTAATGCCACCAGGAATCTGAATGAAAAATAATGGTCCAGGCAACGCTGCCCACGTCCCCGCCGCTTGTGTTGTTACGTAACGCACAAAAAAGGCGGAGAAGCGCTTGCTTACGCGCGCTTCTCCGCCTTCAGAGTTACAGGAAACGAGCTACTTAAATGACGCGCTAACAGACTGGTTGGTTCTGAGAACCACTTGCACCGTGGTCCTCAGTGCTAATCAGACTGTTAGCGCTGCATTTAGGTAACTCGCTCGGACTGTAGTCCTTAGGGCTGCGGCTTCCACTCGAAAGGGTGCGTGCCGGAGGGACCGCTCGCATTGCCGATAATTGTGCCGCTCCCGTCAATTGAGACTGCCTGCGAATCGGAATATCCAGCAGGCAGAAATTGATTGAGATCGACCACGCCAGTTGCGGAACCGGACCACACCAGGGCGTGATTGTGCCCGTCCGGCGTTGTTCCATACCCAACGTGGTGTTGGTCGTTTGTTGCTAACCCGTAGGTATTGGTATAGGTAGGCGAGTGAAGATCGAGATAGTTTGTAGCTGAGCCGAACCAAATAACCGCATGATCGGAGATGATCTGGGTGCCGCCGCCCCCTGAGCGCGAAATCTTACCGGTACCCACCGTTACTGCGCCGCCAATGCCGTTCACGACGGACTCGCTGAAAATCGAGGGATGGAGGTTCACCACGGAGGCGGCGGTCCCGAACCACATCAAAGCCTTATTTTGACCGTTGTTAACGCCATAGCCTACCTGCCAGCCCCCGGAGGATAGCCCTGTGGCAAAGCTTTCAGCGTAACCAGCTGGATGAAGATCGATGAAGTTTGTGGATGTGCCGAACCACAGTATGGCGTGATGCACATAGCTGGTCTGCGCTGCGCCCCTACGTCCGCCATTTGAAACTGGTGCGCTAGCCCACCCTGCTTGCTGGCCTCCGGCAATGGACGTAGCCGCTGAGGCATTGTAGCTGGAAGGGTGCAGATTCTTCATGCTGTTGGCAGTGCCCGTCCACATGACAGCAGTATTTATGAAGTAACCGGCCTGGGATCCACCGTCCGTGCTGACTGCTGCGGAAGGAGTGTTCACCGTGGCGTTCGCGATTCCATAGTAGGGCGAATCAGCCGTCAAAGTTTGAGGATGAAGGTCGATTGCACCTGAGGCAGTAAGGAGGAGAGCATGGGGCTGACTCCCCAACTGAGTGCTCTGGAGCGTTCCCGCCTGCTGGGCGGCATTGCCGCCGCGCAAATAATAAGCGGTTCCACTCGGAGGAGCGCCCAAATCTACCGCCAAGTACTGCGCAGGGAGTAGCCCGGCGCTTGTCAAAGCTAAACCGCAGAAGAAAATACCCGGTGAAATCTGTTTCATAGTTCCTAAGACAAGAAGGAAAAGGGCGTGGAACAAAATTCTGGTGAGTTTCCTTCTTCGCGTCTTCTAACTAGGGGTCTCGCTTGCGGGAAAAAGCTAAGCTGGCCCTGTGCCTCTGCCTACCCAGCAAGTGAGAGCAGAACCGTAGAGAACACCAGCCACCGGATCATTGCTCAATCGGCGTTAAGGTGACTTGAGGCTTACCGTTTTCGGCAATGTCGAGCTTCGTGCCCTTGGTTTCGTAATTCTTCAGAAACTCGGGGTCGAATTGATTGCCTTGTTCCAGATCGCTCCAGGCGTAAACGCGATACTTGCCGGGTGCAATCGATTTGATCGTGAACTGCCCGTTTTGATCGGTGTTGTTCTGCTTATAAAGATCCGTCCGGTCAGGCGCTGGCGGGTCTGGAATCAGTGTGATCGTCACCGAAGGAGCCGGCTTCCCATCGGCGCTCTGCACGGTACCTTCCAGCGTTGCCGCATTCGCACCAAGCGTAATTTCCAGGGGCGTGGTTCCGCTTCCCGGCGGCAGCGTCAAGCCCTCCCGCAGTACATCCTGATCTCCGAAACGAATCGACTTTAGATACAAGCCCTCAGCCGTGGAGGAGATGTTCACGCGAAAACGGCCAGGAGAAACACTTGTTAAGGAGAACGTGTCATCGTCTTTGGTGGCCGCGTTAGGGGTATTGACCGCAAGGCCATCTATGGGCTGAAGAGAAATGCGCGTCGGGGTCGCCACTTTCGGTTTCGCCGCCGCGCCGTCACTGGTTCCCGCGGCTTGTTCCGCCTTCACCTGGCCATTCAGGTCGAAGGGAGGCTCGGCCGTGAGCGTCAGGTCTTCCACGTTGTGGCTCCCCACATTTACCAGCAACGAACCGAAAACTTTGAACATTCCATTTAAGTTCAGCAGCATCACGTTATAGGACCCTGAAGGAACGGGTGACAAGTCAAACGTCCCGTCACTGTTCACAGGGGAGCTTGCATTCCCCATGAAATCCATGTAGGCGGAGGAGCGGGGCATTACCGAGACTCGGAACTGTGTCCGGTCGCTTGGTACTTGACCGGTGACTTTGCCTTTCAGATGAAAAACAGGAGATTTGCGTAACGTGATATCGGTGCCGGGGCGATCGTGTCCGGCACTTAGTTCGATCAGGGTGGCAGAGGTAACATCGCTCACGCCAGGATAGTAAGTCGTGATTGTCGATTCTTCCTGCTTCGCCGGTTGACCGGGCACAGCAGGAGCAGTGGCTGACCGTGAACTCTGACCGAAAAATTGCTCTCGCAAGGGCGCTGCACTAATGTAATATTTGCCCGGCCCCAGGTTTTGAATCTTATACTCACCGTTGTCGTCCGTTGACGCAAAGCCGGTCGGCAAAATCTGGCGCTTGCCATTGAAAAACATGGAGCGCATGGCGCGGACCTGCGTGCGCGGCACCGGGTCGCCATCGAAATCGAGCACCTTACCCGAAATGACAAGTTGCGGACTCATCACCATATTCAATGCCGCCATTTTTTGGCCTGCAGTCAGAGCCAGCACGGTCCCGCCGCTATTCGGGCGGCGTGCTCCATAAGTCTGGCGCTGAAAGCCGGCCCGGTCGCCACTAAGCATGTAACGGCCCGGGTCCACTGCTTCGAACGTAAAGTTCCCTTCCGCATCGCTGGTGGCCGTATACGGATTCGGCATGGCTTGGCCACTGCCCAGGCCGCTTACCCAGCGAAGCGTCAACGTGGTTTTCTTTATCGGCTGACCGGTGCTGGTGACGGTTTTGCCAGAGACCGATGCGGGTTTGCTATCCGCGGGGTCGGATGGTGCGGTGCTAACACCGGGCGCCATGGGAGAAGGCACCTGAGGCGTCGGTGGCTGCGCTAGTAGATGAACCGCAAGAGTCAGAACGCAAAAGGTTGTAACTGGCAGGCGTAAGTACATGCAGCTCTCCTGATTTGTGAGTTTTAGATTATCACCGAAAAGCCAAAACAGAACTCGCCGAATACAATTTATAGGAAATGCTTTTTCTTCCCCAATCGGTCTACAGCGCGCGCATCCGGCTGCAACGCAATCTGGAAGCTGGCACCATAAGGTCGTCCAACGCTTTCGATCAAATGCTGGAACTGGATCCGGACGACTACATCGCCATGCTTGGGCTCGGACGTCTACGGAGGGAAACGGGCGATATCGCGGGTGCGAAAGAG
>JAYTGM010000564.1:0-3137 GCA_043733425.1 Terriglobia bacterium | reverse complement strand
CGTTCTGGACCTGGGCTGCGGAGACGGTACTACGGCCGTTCCTCTGGCGCGTTTGGGTGCTGACGTTGTAGGAATCGACATTGCCAGCAACCTTGTTGACGCTGGAAATAAGCGAGCCGCGAAAGCGGGTCTCCACAATCTAAAGTTTCAGGAAGGAGACGCGTGCAACTTACAAGGCGTCGACAACCATTCCTTCGATTTGACTCTTTCTATGTTTGGCGCCATGTTCGCACCAAAGCCCTTCGACGTAGCAAGTGAGATGGTCCGGGTCACAAAACCAAGCGGCCGCATTGTAATGGGAAACTGGATCCCGAACGACCCAACTTTCGTCGCGCAAGTTCTGAAAATCAGTTCGTCGTTTATGCCGCCGCCGCCCGAAGGTTTTGTCAGTCCCATGACCTGGGGTGTGGATACTCACGTCATCGAACGGTTTGGCAAAGCGGGAGTTCCCCGGGAGAACATTTCTTTAGCAAAGGACATTTTCGCATTCGTCATTCCCGACAAAGGCCCGGCACAAGTCATCGAATTGTTCAGACGATTCTATGGCCCGACGATGAATGCTTTCGAAGCTGCTGAAAAGAACGGTAAGGTGGAGGAACTCCACGCGCAGCTTGTGGAACTTGCGAAATCACAGAACACGAGCACGGATAGCGGCACCTCCATCGCAGCAACCTTTCTACGGGTTACTGTGAGTCTCTGAGGGCGCAATACCTGTATTGTCGGCGATTCGGAAACTACCGCCCATAATGAGAGCCGGGAGCCGTTGCATGTCGCCAAAATGGTCGTCAATCCTCCGAAAATCGGCCTATGTACAATTGGGAGTTCCGGCGCAAGCAAAGCATTTACTCTCAGCGTGATCAGCTAGCAATCCACGTCTTCATATTTTCACGCCCGCCATAAATGGTCGGCGCTTGCGGGGGATCTTTGTACCGACGCTACGGACGGAATCCAACACTGGCCCGCAGTTTTGCGGAATCGTATAATCTGCCGTTCGCAACTACTTTGGTGACCTTACGGATATCGCTGAAATCGGCGAGAGGGTTGCCATCCACCAGAATTAAGTCCGCCCGTTTGCCGGTTTCGATCGTCCCCGTGTCCTTGTCCAGATTCATGGCCCGCGCAGATACGATCGTGGCGGATTGAATCGCTTCGAGCGGCGTCATGCCAGCCCGCACATAAAGCTCGAGTTCCCTCAGAAGTCCGTATCCAACCAGGCCCGTATCGCTGCCGGGGACGATGACAACGCCGGCTTTGTGAAGCGCGCTGATCACGGCAAGGTTCGCTTCCGTGCGGTCCCGCATCTGTTCGGCGGTGGTTTCCGTGCCCATGCCACGAAATTTCACATCGAGGAGGAAAGGTGCTTTTGCGAGCCCCGGTTCGAAGGATTCCACGTTTACAGCTTTGGAATGGCTCGCCATTTCGCCCCAGCCAACAGTGGGGTCCACCACTACGTGGTGTTCCAGAAGAAACTTGATGGCTTTCCGCGCCGGCTCAGTGTTGACATCCACCGGCTCGCCACGCGCGCTGCCCGGTGCGCGCATCATCGTAGAAACATAGCCCAGATGATTGATCTGATCCATGCCCGCTTCCACGCCTTCGTAGGCATTGAAGACTTGCGGCACATGGCCCGTTACGGTCATCCCGAGCCGATGCGCTTCAGCGGTGATGGCCCGGATCGTATCGGGCAACAGGAACGTGTACAACTTGATCTGCTGAAAGCCCGCGTCGTGATATCGATTCACAATCGAGCGGCCCTCTTCTGGCGTTCCGGCTGTAATGTGGCCGAATGCTTTCAGCCCGCCCGAGTCGACCAGTCCCGCAAGCAGCAACCTTGGACCGATTGCGTGATGTTTCTCCAGCGCATCGCGCTCGGCGACAAGGTACTCGAACTCTCCGCCGCAATCGCGCGCTGTTGTGATGCCGGCCGCGAGCAGAGCAGGGCCAAACTCCACACCCGAAAAGTGAGTGTGCATTTCCCAGAGTCCCGGTAACAGAGTTTTTCCATCGGCCTCCACAACCGCCGTGCCTTTCGGAATTACAACGTCACCACGCCGCCCGACCGCGGCAATACGGCCATTCCGCACAACCACGATCGAATTCTCGACTGGAGCCGCTCCGGTGGCATCCACCAGCCTGGCGCCGACGATGGCAAAGGCACCCGTCCGTTCGGGAGCGACCGCGCGACCGATTTCGGCCAGATTCGCCATCTGCTGAGACACGCCGCTCCTATAAAGCTGCATCAGCGCAGATTCATATTCCGGGCGCACCGCCTCCATGGGCAATCCGCCCGCAAAGGTCATCGCGGCGGCGACATTGCCTTCCGCATCCATCCACATAATTTCTCTGCCGAACATCAGATTTGCAATTGTGTAGCGTTCGAGCCGAACAGCGCGGTGCCCGATCGTAATGGAATCGTGTCCGACACGTTGAATGCGGATCGGGTCAGCCCCGGCTATTCCGCGCACAACTGGCAGAGACGCCGGCCTGCCGTGCGTTTTCCAGTAACGCATCATCGCAATCTGGATGGCGAAAGGAGACGGCCCCATGATCGTGAAATAGTGGGCCGGCAACGCAGGTCCAGCTTGAACGTGGACCGCCTCGGGACGGCCCTTCACCTCCAGATCGAGAGGTGTGTAATCGCTCTTCATGCGCAACGCGGCGCTGGTAGTTCGCGTGTTGCCGCGGTCGGAAATTTCGCTTGTTGTGGTGAGAGCAAGTCCGCCATCGACAGAAGCGATTGTGTAACGCTCTTCGCCGATCGCATGCAGGATCATGTGGATCGTCAGGGTGCCGGATTCCGCTGACAGCAATGACAAAGATGCGATCAAAAGTAAGATAAGGCGGGTCATAAAGGTGACCTTTCATGATAGGCGACCTAGGTAGACTGTCTCCCCGGAAAGCGAAATCACCGGCTTATATACAGTTGGCGGGTTCGCTGGAAGCAACAAGCGCTTCTCACGATATCTGGCAATATCGATAGCTATCTCCGTCACTTTGCATCCAGGAATTGGTCCACTTCCAAGATTGTAAAACGCACGTGTGAATCGGTGAGCGCGTCGACATAGACGTTGTCCCATCGTTCGAGTGCCGCGCGATGGGCTGCGGTAATCTCATTCTCACGTCCTTGTTCTCGTAGC
>JAYTGM010000563.1:0-3139 GCA_043733425.1 Terriglobia bacterium | reverse complement strand
GGGCTATTCCAATCTGACGCCTTTTCAAACACCGGGAGAGTACACGGAAGAGCAGCTTGCGTGGCGGCTGGAGCTGTTTGCGGAGGTGCCGGGCCCGATGATTCTGGCCTGCCATTGTCCGCCGTTTCAAACATCGCTCGACCGCATGCGGCAGTTCCGGCATGGCGGCAGTACGGCGGTCCGCGACTTTCTGGCAAAACGCCAGCCTGACTATTTTTTCTGCGGCCACATTCACGAAGCGGCGGGCACGGCTGAGCTGCTGGGAACCACAAAGGCGATGAACGTGGGCAAGCAGGGCTACTTGTTAGACTTGAATCCTGAGCTGATCCGGATTCAATACCCGGGTGCTCACACTTAAAACGCACATGACCCTCGAAGAATTGCAACGCGAATATAATCCTCTGCGCGAGCAGTCTGCTGCCGTGCGGAGGTATCTTTGACTCGGCCGCTAAGCAGACCGAATTAGGTAAGACGGAAGCTCTGATTTCAGAGCCCGATTTTTGGAACCAGCCCGAGCGCAGCCAGAAGGTGATGCAGGACCGTAAGCGCCTGGAAGAAGCCATCGCGCACGATAAGCGCGTCGGCTCGCTCACGGACGATCTGGATACGTTGTTCGAACTGGCGCGCGAAGGCGAGCGCGTGGAGCCCGATATCGAGCGCGAGATGAAGGCGTTTGAAGCCACTCTGCGCAAGCTGGAAGATTCCATGCTGCTTTCGGGCGAAAATGACGCGCGCGACGCGATTGTCACCATGCACCCCGGCGCGGGCGGCACGGAAAGCCAGGATTGGGCGGAGATGCTGTTCCGCATGTACCTGCGCTGGGCAGAGCGTAACGGCTTCAAAGTGAATGTGACCGACCGTCTGGAAGGCGAAGGCGCTGGCATCAAATCGGTGACGTTTGAAGTGAACGGCGAGAATGCGTTTGGCATGTTGCAGAGCGAAATCGGCGTGCACCGGCTGGTAAGAATTTCGCCTTTCGATTCCGCCGCGCGGCGGCATACGTCATTTGCTTCGGTGTTTGTCTTCCCGCAAATTGACGATGAAATCAAGATCGATATCAAGCTGGACGATCTGCGCATCGATACGTTCCGAAGCGGCGGCGCGGGCGGGCAGCACGTCAACATGACGGATTCCGCCGTGCGGATTACACACTTCCCGACCGGCATTGTGGTGCAGTGCCAGAACGAACGGTCACAGCACAAGAATCGCGATACCGCGATGAAGCAGTTGCGCAGCCGCATGTATGAGTTTGAGCTGGAGAAGAAGCGCGAAGAGACGCGCAAGACGGAAGCCACCAAGCTGGAAATTAATTTCGGCAGCCAGATCCGCAGCTATGTGCTGGCCCCCTATCGCATGATAAAAGATCACCGGACGAAGCTTGCGATCGGCGATGTGGACAAAGTGCTGGAAGGCGACCTTGAGCCTTTGATGCACGCCTGGCTGGTGTGGCGCAAGACGGGCAAGGTCGCCGGCGATGAAAGTGACCTTCCCGACTAAAGAGCAGATTCGGGAAGCTGCGGAGAGGCTGCGGGGCGGTGAGTTAGTGGCGTTCCCGACGGAGACTGTCTATGGCTTGGGTGCGCATGCACTGGACGCACGCGCGGTGGAACGCATCTTCGAAGCAAAGGGACGGCCGCGGACCAGTCCGCTGATTGTGCATGTGGCGAGCGTTGCGGCGGCGCGTGAACTAGCGAGCGAGTGGCCGGATGCGGCGCAAGCACTGGCGCTGAAGTTCTGGCCGGGGCCGCTGACGCTGGTATTACCCAAGCGTGCGGATGTTCCCGACGCGGTGACGGCCGGATTAGGGAGCGTCGGTATTCGCGTGCCGCGCCATCCGGTGGCTCTCGAACTCTTGCGCGAGGCTGCTATTCCAATTGCCGCACCCAGCGCGAACAAGTTTATGAGGCTCTCCCCCACGCGTGCCGAGCATGTGCGCGAAGCATTCGGCGCACAAGTGATGGTGCTCGAAGGCGGCGATTCTGAAGTGGGAATCGAATCGACCGTGATCAGTCTGGCGGGGCCCGCGCGGCTCTTGCGGCCAGGTGCGGTGTCACGGGCGCAGCTGGAAAAGGTGATTGGACCGGTATCGGCCGGGGAGGCAACGGAGAGTGAATCGCCGGGGTTGCACGCGCGCCATTACCAGCCGCGCACGCCGTTGGTTTGGGCCGGTCAAGCGTTGCCTGGCGGACCGGGAGCGTACGTTTACATCAGTAAAGAACGGCCGGCGGCGCGAGTAGTCAGCATGCCTCAAGATCCTGCTGGTTACGCTTCAGAGCTTTACAGTCTTCTGCACAAACTGGACGCGGACCACCTGGATTGGATTGCCGTGGAGCAGCTACCGGAAGGCGATGAGTGGGCCGCGGTTCGAGACCGTTTGGATCGCGCTACTTTTCGAACGTGATGCCGGATTCGGCGGAGGTGCGCTTGAAATCGGTATTGGTTAACGAGACCGCGATCTTCCGGCTGTAAACGAATACCACGTGGAAATCGAACTCGGTACCGTAGCTGACCGGGAACCACACCCCATCTTCAAACTTGCTGTATGTCACGGTGAAACCGAGGCCGCGCAGGTTGGTGCCCAGCGCGGTACGAACCAGGAACGGAATCTGCTGGCCAAGCTTAGTTGAGACCTGTACGGGCTCGAAATCGTCCCGGCTGATCAGAGCTTCCCCGGCCCAGGGGGTGTCCGGAGATTCCTCGCCCTTTTTTGGCACAAACGCGACACGGTAAACCGGTATGCCCTTTACTGTTTCCTCGCCCTTTAGTTCAAAGGTGTAATAAGGCTGCTGGTGCGAAGTCAACGGGAATAGCTTGGGAGAAATTCCGTCCTTTCCGTTCTTGTTGGCTGTAAGGTCATCCCGAAGGGAATGCGCGATGCTGGCATCGGCTTCGTTCCGGAATCCGTCGCCACTGGGTTGGCCGGATTTTGCATAAGGCAGCAGAGTTTTTCCTTCGCGGTATTTGCCGGCAAAACTGACCTCTTTTCGCCCCGCGCCTTCCGCAGTGGGGAAGATTTCAAAGTTACTGATCTCCTCGCGCGTTAATTGATTGTGAGTGTCCCGAACCCTTATGGCGGTGGTCTGACGGTATACATACCGTGAACGGAGTTGTTCCGCGCGATCCTGATTTGCGGCCACGC
>JAYTGM010000562.1:0-3142 GCA_043733425.1 Terriglobia bacterium | reverse complement strand
ACATCCAGGTCACGGTGGATCCGCTTCCATGCGGCATGTTCCCTACCGATCTTGCTAGATATCACTCTGCAAATTTGGTGTTCTTGAGCGGGATTTCCCAATCCACACAAGCCGACTCTCGGCGAATTGACAACCATTTTGGCAATACGCAACGGCTCCCGGCTCTCGTTATGAGGCGGTAGCTTCTGGGTCGCCGACCTTCCGCTCGGAATCGAAGCTGGCCACATCGACTAAATGGGCCTTTCTCGGTTAAGTGGAACGTCCTAGTAAATACTTGCCGACTACTCGCGTTAATAAGCCGGTTCGCACTCGTGCCGTCTTAGCGTGTGATCCCTTCTTTTGTCATGCGTTTCCAAGAGGGGGGTCAGCTGCTGAGTTGAAGCTCGTTGTCTGTAAGTAGGCCTGCCCATTCTGAAAAGCGGTTCGCGTTCCCGGGCAGCAGACCGCAGCATGGTTTTTTTGTAATTTAATATACTGCCCGTGCCTCGTCGGGAATTTGGTGACAACGCCGTACTCTCCTTGGAGCGGTTGCTTCTGATGCTCTATAAATTAGATATGACCGCATGGCTGGCATTACTGTTAGCGGCATCCATCGACACCAGTGCTGGCGATCGGCTGTATGAGGCCGGGCAATTCGCCCAAGCGGAGGTTTTCTATCGCCAGCTACTGCAACAGTCTCCACGCGAATTGAAGCTCTTGGTTCGGCTCGGCGCTTCGCAATATCAACTGGGCTCATTTGCGGAAGCGGAAAAATCGTTCCGTACAGCGGTCTCTATCGCACCCAATTCGGCACAGGCGGAAATCGGCTGGGGTACTTCTCTGTTAGCTCTGGACCGATCGCGCGAGGCTCTTCCCGTTCTAGAAAAGGCTACTAACCTGGCGCCCTCAGATCGAATGGCTTGGCGTGCTCTTGGACACGCTTATCAGAAGGAAGATGACTTGTTTAAAGGTGAACGAGTTCTGCAGTCGCTTGTGGAGCAGGATCCGCAAGACGCAGAAAGCTGGCACTACTTGGGGGCGCTTCTTTATGACCACAATTTCTATGTGCGGGCACTTGAAGCATTTAACCGTGTGCTTGAGCTCCAGCCCGCGGATGATGGGGCCGAAATCTACAAGGCAGGTGCACTGGCTCAACTGGGCCGTACCCAGGAAGCCGGAGAGTTATATCAATCTTTGGCGAAGCGGAGGGCCGCTGCGGCCTTGCCGGAGCTTTGGGTTGGCTATGCCCAGTACCTTTTCGAGGACCAGCAACCTCAACAATCTCTCGATGCAATCAATCGGGCAAGCATCCTCCTCCCGGACTCCCCTAAGGTGCGCTTTTGGCGGGCAAGGGTGTTAATGAGCCTGGGACGTATGGATGAGGCAGAGAAGGACGCCCAAAAAGCAGTTGCGCTTTCGCCGGAGTTGCCGAACGCCCATAACCTCTTGATGAAAATCTACCGCTCCCGAGGTCTTGAGAGTGCGGCGGATGAGCAGGCCCGCTGGCTTGCGGGGCACACAACGGGCAATAAGGCTGGAATCCGGTGAGGAAGATTCTCCGGATCGCACTCTGCTGTTCGGCGGGCGCGCTGACGGTTGCTTATGCACAGATTACGTTTGAGGAAATTGCGAAGAAGGCCGGGTTGAACTTTACATTAAAAAATGCAGCTCAAGGCCAATACCGTCAGGTAGAACTGATGCCCGGGGGTGTCGCCGCCTTCGATTTCGATAATGATGGCTGCACCGACATTTATTTCACAAACGGTGCCACGCTTCCCTCCCTCAGCAAGGCCGGACCTGCGTTTTTAAACAGATTGTTTCGGAATAACTGTGATTCGACCTTCACTGACGTTACTGCGGCGGCTGGCGTTGCAGGAGTTGGTTATTCGATGGCCGTGGCGACGGCTGATTTCGACAATGACGGCTTTGCGGATATTTTTGTTGCCGGCGTGAATCGGAATATCCTCTACCGGAATCGGGGGGACGGCACTTTTGAAGACGTCACTCAGAAAGCGGGAGTCGGCGGCGTAGATCCAAAATACGGGAAGATGTGGTCCGTCTCAGCTGGCTGGTTCGATTACGACAATGACGGAAAACTCGACCTGTTTGTTTCGAACTACGTACGCTGGGACGCACTGAAAGAGAAGGCTTGTGGAACGCCAGATCACCGGCTCTATTGCCACCCGGACAATTATGCCGGAACTCCCAACCAGTTGTTTCATAACAACGGGGATGGCACGTTCACCGATGTCTCACGCACTTCCGGCATTGCAAGCCATATTGGCAAAGGAATGGGCGTCTCGTTTGCCGATTTCGACGGCGACGGGTTCACAGATGTGTTTGTGGCCAACGACTCGATCCGCAACTTTCTTTTCCGAAACAAAGGAAACGGTACCTTCGAAGAAGTAGGCCTGCAATCAGGCGTGGCGCTGCCCGATGACGGCAATGCGATCGCGGGAATGGGTGCCGACTTCCGCGACTATGACAACGACGGACGTCCCGATCTGATTGTGACCGGCATGGTCAATGACACGTATCTCCTGTTTCGGAACCAGGGCGGGAAACTGTTGTTTGAAGACTACACAATACGTTCCGGTCTAGCCCGTCTTACGAATCAGTTGACCGGGTGGAGCATGGGCCTCTTCGATTTCGATAACGACGGCTGGAAAGACCTTTTCTTCGCGAATTCTAATTTTCCCCAGCTGAATCGCTACTTAAGTACACTCTCCGAACTTTCGAACAGCGTGTTTAGGAATCTTGGAAACGGTCGCTTCGCTGACGGGTCAGCCACGGCAGGAGCGGACTTTCAAGCGAAGGCGCTCTATCGTGGCGCGGCATTCGCCGACTTCGATAACGATGGAAAGATAGACGTTGTCGTAACCGCCTTGAACGGGCCCGCTACGCTGTTTCGTAATACGACTACCCCGTCAGGACACTGGCTAGGAGTAAAGCTGATTGGGAGTGAGAGCAATCGCGACGGCTTAGGTACACGGATTTGCGTCACTACACCGGACGGCCATAAACTCTATAATCACGCGACCACCAGTGTCGGCTACGCTTCTTCTAGCGAGAAAATAGTGCGCTTCGGGCTAGGCTCTCACGAACGTGCAACCACCATAGAGCTGCATTGGCCGAGTGGTCGGCTGCAAGTCTTGAGAGACAC
>JAYTGM010000561.1:0-3147 GCA_043733425.1 Terriglobia bacterium | reverse complement strand
AGTTGCAGGTTATCGGCAATGTAGAAGCATATTCCGCGATTGCTTTGAAAGCACAGGTTTCCGGAGAACTGACCAAGGCTTATTTCCAGGAGGGCGATTATGTGCGCAAGGGTGCTCCTCTGTTCAGCATCGATCCCCGGGCAATGAAGGCCCAGGTGCAGCAGGCTCTGGCTACTCTGGCTCGCGATCAAGCTCTGTTGAGCCAGGCTCAAGCCAATTTGGCACGCGATCAGGCGCAGGCGAAGTATAGTCGCGATCAGGCAAATCGGTATGCCGATCTTCAGAAGGAAGGCATCGTCTCCAAAGATCAGACTGAGCAGTTGCGCAGTGCGGCGGATGCTTCCTCTCAGGCTATCGCGGCGGATCAGGCGGCGATTGAAAGCGCCCGCGCCGAAATTGCCGCCCAAAAAGCCACTGTCGAAACCATGCAAGTACAGTTCGGTTATACAGAGATCAGATCTCCCATCGATGGGCGCACTGGCAGCATCAATGTCAAACAGGGCAACATTGTTACTGCCAACAGCATGGATTTAATGACCATTAATCAGGTGCAGCCCATCTACGTGACCTTCTCCGTGCCAGAAGCCCAATTAAGCGAAATTAAACGCTACATGGCTGACGGGAAGCTTCCCGTCATGGCGGTGCCGCAAGATGATCCCACTGCGGTCGAAACGGGAGTATTGACGTTTATCGATAACAACGTGGATATGACCACCGGCACAATCAAGTTGAAGGGCACGTTTCCGAACGCAAGCCGAAAATTGTGGCCGGGTGAATTTGTTCGTGTGACCTTGCGTTTAACCACGCAGAAAAATGCCCTGACTGTTCCCAATCAGGCGGTGCAAACCGGGCAGGATGGATCGTTCGTGTTTGTCGTGAAAGGAGACCGCTCTGTGGAAACACGGCCCGTTACGACAGGCGCGCGGATCGATCAGGATCTGGTGATTCAAACTGGCGTGAGCGCTGGGGAGACAGTGGTGACGGAAGGGCAGTTACGGCTGGCACCGGGTATGAAAGTTGTAGTGCGACAACCCGGCGGTGCACCGGGCAGTGGACCGGGCGGCGGCCGCCGCCGGCCTAAGAGTTAGATCGCAGCGAGAGCAGTGGAGGGAAGAACGTGAATTTCTCGGAATTCTTCATCAGGCGTCCCATCGCCACCAGTCTATTGATGTTGGGGATCGCCATGTTCGGCTTAGTGGCTTATCAGGCGCTGCCAGTTAGCGATATGCCTAATGTGGATTTTCCCACCCTTAGTGTTGGAGCTAGTCTTCCTGGTGCCGATCCGGCAACCATGGCCTCAGCCGTTGCAACGCCTCTGGAGCGGCAGTTCACGGGCATCGCCGGCCTGGATTCCATGTCGTCCAGCAGCTCCACCGGTTCCACTTCTATTACTTTGCAGTTCGATTTAGCCCGCAAGATCGATGGGGCCGCGGTAGACGTCCAGACCGCGATCAGCGCGGCAACGCCCTTGCTGCCGCCTGGAATCCCCAGTCCTCCTTCGTTCCGCAAACAGAACCCGGCGGATTCGCCGATCATGTTTCTCGCCCTCACCTCCCAAACGCTGCCCCTCTACAAGCTTGACGAGTACGCCGAAACGATGGTCGCGCAACGTATTTCCATGGTGAACGGCGTGGCACAGGTGAACGTCATGGGCGCGCAGAAGTACGCCGTGCATATTCAGGTTGATCCGCGCAAACTTGCCAGCCGCCAGATTGGCATTGATGAAGTGGCCAGCGCCGTTCAAGGGTGGAATACAAACCTGCCTACAGGGACGCTTTACGGTGCCCACACTGCCTATAACGTGGAAACCAATGGGCAGTTGATGAATGCCGCCGCGTTCCGGCCCATGGTGGTGACGTACCGGAACGGCGCCCCCGTCCGGCTGCAGGATGTCTCCAACGTGATCGACAGCGTTGAAGACGATAAGAACACCACCTGGATCGGCAACGCGAACACCCAATATAAAGCGATCAACTTGATGATCATGCGCCAGCCCGGCAGCAACACCATCGAGGTGACGGATGCCATCAAAAAACTGATTCCGACGTTTCAGGCGCAACTGCCCCCAGCGGTCAGCCTGACCATTCGTGGCGATCGTTCGAAAAACATCCGCGAAGCGTTTCAGGACATTAAATTCACCATGATGATCACGCTAGTTCTTGTAATCGGCGTGATCTTTGTCTTTCTTCGGAATGTCTCGGCAACCTTTATCCCCGCCATGGCGCTGCCGTTTTCCATTGTGGGGACCTTCGCGGTCATGTATTGCATGAGCTACAGCCTGGACAACCTGTCCATGATGGCGCTCATTTTGTCGGTAGGCTTCGTGGTGGATGACGCCATTGTGATGCTTGAAAACATCGTGCGGCATGTGGAAAAAGGCATGTCTCCCATGCAGGCCGCGCTTCGCGGCTCGCGCGAGATCTCTTTCACCATCATCTCGATGACCATTTCTCTCGCCGCCGTGTTTATCCCGCTGCTCTTTATGGGCGGTATTCTCGGCAGGCTCTTTCGTGAATTCGCTGTCACAATTTGTGTTGCCATTTTGATTTCAGGTTTCGTCTCGGTCACATTGACTCCTATGTTGTGTAGCCGCCTTCTGCGCGCGCACAAAGCGAAGACGAAGCGCAGCGTTCTGGCGCGTATCACAGAAGGCTTTTTCAACCGTCTGAACAGCGGCTACGATTGGAGCCTTTCCTGGGTACTGCGGCACAGGCCGGTGATGGGTGTGGTGTTCATCGCGGTAGTAATTGCCACCGGTTATCTGTATGTGATTGTGCCCAAGGGCTTCATTCCCGAAACAGATAATGACCAGATTATGGTCACCACAGAAGCCGCTCAAGGCACCAGCTACCAGGAGATGCTGCGGATACAACAGCGCGTGAACCGCATTTTTCAGCAAGACCCTAACCTGGATACTTACATGTCCAGCGTGGGCGGGGGCTGGGGGGGAGGCGGCTCATCCACGGCCCGCATGTTTCTTCAATTGAAGCCGCGGCGCGAGCGCACTTTGACTGCTGCCCAAGTGGCTGAGAAGTTGCGCCCGAAGGTGAGCGGCATTCCCGGTGCGCGCGTCTTCATGAGTGTGCCGCCCGCTATTCGCATCGGCGGCAGAATGTCGAAGAGCGGATATGAACTTACGGTTTCCGG
>JAYTGM010000560.1:0-3148 GCA_043733425.1 Terriglobia bacterium | reverse complement strand
CGGAATTCACCGCGACGGCGCGGCTGCCCAGGAAGCTTGCCAGAAGCAGGGCGGAAAGCCGCTCCCCAATAGCGACAGCTTCGTCGACAGAGCGGGCGGGCCGCTCACCCAGCATCAGCATGCCACCCACAAGCCGCTCAAACTCCGCAATCAGATCTTCCACGGATTGAACTGCATCGGGGCCAAGCCCGAGGCCTTCCACGGCATCGAGATGTTTGACACGCAGTTTCTGAACAGCCTGAGCTAACCCTGCCGCATCCTGGGCTTCGGCATGTTTCATTGCTTCCAGCAACAGGTCTGTGATCTTCGACATTGCGGAAACAACGACTAGTAGGGGGCGGTGGCTGCTTTGCTCCAAAACCAGCGATGCCGCCACGCGGATTCGCTCAGCGGAACCCAGGCTGGTGCCGCCAAACTTCATCACTAACAGGCCGCTCAATGGTAGCCTTTCCCGTTAGCGGTTTTCGCGCGCACTACTTTTAACAGCGCCTCCACCACTTCGTCAATTGAGAGATCCGTCGAGTTTATGTAAACCGCGTCAGGAGCCTGGGCCAGGGGTGATTCCGCGCGCATGCGGTCGCGATGATCGCGCTCGGTAATTTCTTGCGCAATCCGTTCCATAGCCGCGGTTTGCTCTTTATCTCCCTGTTGATCGACGCGGCGGCGTGCACGCTCTGTGTGATCGGCATCGAGAAAAATTTTCACCTGCGCTTGGGGAAACACGACGGAACCGATATCGCGTCCTTCCATGACCACGTTCGTGTGTTCCGCAATTTTCCGCTGCTTGGCGACCATGGAGCGGCGCACACCCGCGATGGCAGCCACGCGGGATGCCGATTCGGAAATTTCCGGGGTGCGGATGGCTTCGGTGACGTCTTCGCCGTTCAGCGAGACCCGGCTGGTTTCGGAATACAGCACGATTACGGACGCGTCAGCCAACTGCTCCATACGGTGCATATCGGTTAACGCCAAATTGGAGCGGATAGCCCAAAGGGCAACGGCGCGATACATAGCGCCCGTATCGATATAGGTGAAGCCAAGCTGGGCCGCAAGCTGGCGAGCGACGGTACTCTTGCCCGCACCGGCGGGCCCATCGATTGCGATTACGATGCCCATAGACACATAGGTTTCAGAGTGACTGATCGGTGCTGCGTGTGCAACCGGTCACTTGGGAGGGGGCCCGAAAACACCACCCCCGACCGCCCCTACCGGAGGCTGCTGCCCAGGTGGCGTACCAACCGGCGTACCGGGCACGCGGCCCTGCTGCGGAATGCCTCCGGCACCGCCCTGTGCTTGTTTGGTGGCATCGAAAACAAATTCCCACTTCTTGTATTGATCCTGATCGTTATAGACTTTGATCCCCGTACCGGTCTTTATGGTGCTTGCAACTCCTGCGATACCTCCGCCGATAGTCTGATTTCCTGCCTGGGCCGCCTGAATTCCGGCAAGCCCACCGGGGCGGGGCGTTGTGAGCAACCCTTGTATGATGCGAGCGGCATCGTTTCCGCCTTGCCCATTCGGATTTGGACCATTCGGGTTAGCGGGGTTGTTGATCTGTTGCATCACGCCACCGGGCACGGGAGTCTGGCCAGGAACAATCTGGCCCGCGCCTTGCGGAAAGGCAACATTCGAGCCGAGCGGTGCGCTGGCGGAAATTCCACCTGTCTGCGAATTTACGGCCGAGCCTGGCGGATTGGTGGGATTCGGCATAGGTCCGGGAAAGCGGCCGGGCAATCCGGTACCGGCACCGGCTGGACCCCGCCCGAAAGCACCGGGGAAAGGGTTGGAGGGGTAAGGGTTTGCCGCATTCGGCGGGGCTTGACCGGGAAAGGTGCCAGACTGTGGATCGGCTGGAATGGGTGCACCCGGAGCGGGTCCGTTCGGCAATTCGCCGGGCGCACCCTGCTGATCGCTAGGACGTTTTCGGAGAGCCGGATTCGCATTTGCATCCGCATCCGGCAAGCCGCCCACGCCCAGCAATTCGGTGATGGATGTCTGGGCCGCCTGCTTTTTGTCTTTTGCAGCGGGCGTCACCAATGAATCCAGTAATACCCCGCCTGGCCCCGCATGAATCAAGCGCCATTCTTCTTTCCCGGTCATGGGGTCTTTATAATGATGGCGAAGAAAGCGAATGCCATTGGTATTATCCAAGTCCTCCATTTTGGAAGGAAAGCGTTTGAATTTACGGACGTAGAGTTCAATGCCGCGCTTGTACTGTTCGCCGCGTGAAATTAACAGCGCTTCTTTATCACGCTGGGCCTCAAAGGTGATTCTGGGCAGTGCTACGTAAAGCGTAATCGCAATGATGGACGCCATCGCGAAGACGAAAAGCAAGGCAAAACCCTGATCGTTCCGGCGTTTCATCCAGCCAATTCCGCTTCCAGAGGCAGCGTCTGCTTGCTCTTGAATTGCGTGTCTTCCATCTCTACGGAATTCACGCCAATCCGCACAATTTTGTACCGGCTCTTTACGGTGTCGCCTTCCCAGGCCACGATAATGTCTTCACCATCCAGAAAAAATGCCCTTTTGCGCGGCTGATTTTTGGCGTTGGCGAATCCATAGTACTTCAGCGGAATGGGAGGAGCCTGCGGAACGGGAGGCGGCCCCAGATTTGCGGCCACCGTGGGTGCGGGCGCGGGAACCGGGCCATTGATGGGTACCTTTCCAACTTTTGGGATCGGAGTGAGCGGCGTGACTGGAGCGGCCACCCCGAACTGGAACAGGTTGCGCGAACCACCCTGCAGGCTTACATTCTGCACTTTGGCGAGAAGATCCAGGCGTAGCGTTGGATCCACCTTGTTGGGATCAACCCTTTCTTCGGGGCGTTTTGAACCCAGGCGCGGGCGAAAATCCGCGCTGCCGCGTGAAACAAGCCCGCGGCGCTGCACGGGCGCAGCGTTTGGGTCTGACGGAGCGGGAGCGGTGACCCGCGCTGGTTCGCTAGCCACGGAGGGGGCAGGTTGATCGGAACCCGTATTGCTCCATAGCAGGTAGCCGGCAACCAACGCCAAGCCACCAAGCAAGTACATTTTGTTCTTTTCGCTTTTTTTCTTGAGGACCACGGTCACGGCTGGCCCTCCAGATCGTCACGAACGAAGGTATTCAGCTTCACGGTCACCAGCAGATTTTGCGTGTTTGCCTGCGGGGC
>JAYTGM010000559.1:0-3149 GCA_043733425.1 Terriglobia bacterium | reverse complement strand
AGAGGAATGCTGAGAAAAAGCGGCAACGTGCGAAGAATCATACATCCTCCAATAAGCAACCATGCTGCCACGTGCTGAAAATCGGGGCAATGGGCGTGCTATACGTGGCTAAGGTCTTCTTGAAACTTCTTATTCAGCCGGGCGCTGGCGTTCAGCCTCTCATTGAAGCCATCGATGGCGCAAAAAAACGGGTCGAAATCGTAATTTTCCGCTTTGATCGTGCCGATGTGGAAAAAGCATTGGTCCGGGCCGTGGATCGCGGCGTCTTTGTCCATGCTCTGATTGCCTACACAAATCGCGGCGGGGAACGAAGTCTGCGCAATTTGGAAATGCGGCTTTTAGCCAAAGGCGTAAACGTAGCGCGCACCGCTGACGATCTGGTGCGCTACCACAGCAAATTTCTAGTCATCGATCGGCGTGAGCTTCACCTGCTTGCATTCAATTTCACGTATTTGGATATGGATCATAGCCGCAGCTTCGCCGTCATCACACAGGATGCCAAGCTGGTTGCCGAAGCCGTCAAACTCTTTGAAGCCGATACCAAACGCCAAGCCTACGAAGCCGGCAGCGCGGATTTTGTCGTCAGCCCCGTAAACGCCCGCGAAGAGCTGACGGCTTTTCTAGCGGGCGCTGAAAAGCAACTGCTGATCTACGATCCTAAAGTAGGCGATCCCGCCATTCTTCGTATTCTGGAGGAGCGGTCCAAAGCCGGCGTCGATGTCCGCATCATCGGGAAAGTGGCGCGCGGCACCAACGTTCTTTCCCGCGAGCTGGGGCCCATGCGTCTCCACACCAGGTCGGTAGTCCGTGACGGCAGCGGCGTGTTTGTCGGCAGCCAGAGCCTTCGCACCGCGGAGTTAGAGCAGCGCCGCGAAGTGGGGTTGCTCTTCAAAGACGCCAAGATTGCTGGCCAGATTTCCGCCATTTTTGAAGAAGACTGGAACATGTCCGATGCGGGCGATCAGCCTCTTGCCGATAAAAAGCCGCCTGCGCGAAAAGTGGCCAAACGTTTCGCCAAGGCCATCACCAACAACATGCCGCCGGTTGGCCCCGTTTTAGAAATGATTGTGCGTGAAGTGACCGGTCACGCTCCGGTCCATGAAGTGGATGCAGAACGCCTGGAAAAAGCCGTCAAAGACGCGGTAAAAGAAGCCATCGAAGAATCCGTGCGAGAGGTTGTCGGCGACGATGTCCAGAAAGTTTAAATGGTGATGCTGACCTTGGGTGGAATGGCAACTGTCGCGACCGTTCTGGGCGCGCTGGCGTTAATCAAATTCGATGGCCCCCCCGCATCACTGTCCTGAAGTGCGATGAATTGCAGGGATACAAATTCAGCCGCCCCATTCCGGCCGTTCTAGTACTGGCAATACCTCGCCACCCGGCTGGCCGCCGCATCCGCCCTGCAACCTGCGTTTGAACTGGTGAATGTTGCTTAATTCTTGCGGGCGATGGCGATTAACGAAACCGCCGGCCATGGCAGACTGCTGTCGATCTTGCGCCAAAGCCAAACCAGAGAGTTGAACACTCTCAAGGGGAACCGCGCCAACGTCTGCCGGCGCAGTACCGTCCCCGTAAACCACCATCCCGGCCGCGACACCCGGTTGAATTGGATAAATCGCTCGATGGTGAAGCCAGCTTGCTCCAGCCGCTCCCGCAACTGCGCTTCGGAATAGCGCAGGTGATGACCCAGCGCGATATCTAAAGCCCCGAAGATTTCCGGACCTTGTGGGACCAACACCACCGCACATCCCCCGGGAAGCAGTACGTCGTAGAGATTGTGAAGTGCGGCGGCCGGGTCCGCTACATGTTCCAGTACATTCAAACAAACCACCGTATCCACCTTGCCGGCAAAATAGGCCAGATCCGCTGCCTGTTCCACGTCGCAACGCCGAACTTCCAAATTGGGCCGATGTGCAAACCGATTCCGCAGGGCTCCCAGGTGTTCCGTCCCGATGTCGGTTGCGGCATAATAGGTGCGCCGGTGAGCCAAAGGCCGCGTCAGATTGCCGGTTCCGGCACCGATCTCAAGTACACGGTCACCCAAATAAGGCGCGACCGTATCTGCCATCCACGCATTGAACTTCGGCGCGTAAGAAAGGGCATCCAGAATCTCCAGCCCCACGTCGTTATAAAGGTCGTTGCCCAGACGAAACTTCAACATCACCCAGAACGCTTCAAACGCGTCCTTGAGGCCGATCTTCTTGCCTTCTTCGTAAGTTCGGCCGTGATAGCTGATGGGCGTTTCATAGATCCGGGCCTGCCTGCGTGCCAGCTTGATCGTCAACTCCGGCTCGATTCCGAAACGATTGCTGCGCAGCGGAATCGTCTTTACCAATGAAGTACGAAACGCCTTGTAGCAGGTTTCCATATCGGTCAAATTCAAGTCAGCGGCAATGTTGCAAACCAGCGTAAGAATCTGATTTGCCAGCGAGTGCCAGAAGTACAGCACCCGCCGTTCGCCCGCCACCATGAATCGCGATCCGAAAACCGCATCCGCTTTGCCTTCTAAGAGTGGGCTCAGCAGTTTCGGATATTCCCGCGGGTCATATTCCAGATCCGCATCTTGTATCAAGCTGAATTCACCCCTGGCGTACTGAATTGCCGTCCGGATGGCCGCGCCTTTGCCTTGATTCTTCTCGTGGTGTACCAGTGTGATGCGTGCCCCAGTTGCCTCTATAAAGTTCTGCACTGCTTCCGCCGATCCATCTGTAGAGCAATCATTTACGATGATGATTTCAAATTCCATGCCCTCTGGATAAGGCGCATCTAACACTCGCTGTAGTAGCGCCTGGATGAACTCTTCTTCGTTGTAAAGGGGGATGAGAACCGAAAGGGACGAGGGCTGCATCTAGCCTAGCTATTCTAGAGGATTGCCCGTCTCAGCCGCGCAATGTATCACCCGTACCAATTGGAGGTATAGCTTTCCAAAAAGACAATGCGTACACTAACCACACATCTCGTGCAACAGTCACCCCACTTCGTCGGTATTACAGCAAGGCTGATGCTGCTGTTGGTGGGCTCTCTCGCCTGCGCCACGGCCGATACCGTAAGCCTCACTGAGGGGCCTCCGTTCAACTTCCGGAACGGCTCAGATCTTTACGTCAGCTTCTCAGTCTGGAATTACGCCGCGAATAATCGCGGATCATCGC
>JAYTGM010000558.1:0-3150 GCA_043733425.1 Terriglobia bacterium | reverse complement strand
TTCTGGCTGTCAAACTCTTGCCCGCCTGTTTGTGAGCGATCCGGTGCCTCCAGGACTTCTCTCACCATCTTGACCAGCTTAATCGGCACAAAAGGTTTCTGAATAAAGGCCCAGCCGTAGTTCAGTACCAGCAGGCTCCCGTTGTGACCGCCGGACATTAACATCACTCGTAAATTCGGCCGAGCCTGTTTGAGCTTTTGACCCAAGTCCGGGCCGGAGAGCTGAGGCATGTCTACGTCAGAGAGTAGTAAATCGATAACCTCAGTTGTTTCGGCGGCTAACTTAACGCCGAGTGCCCCATCGCGAGCGCCGAGGACATTGAATTTCGCGGCTTTTAGTATTTCAACGACTAAGTTCAGCACGGCCTCATCATCATCCACGACAAGGATTGTTTGACCTGTTTTCGCGTCTGAGCCCAACATGAAAGTTAACCTTCGGTAAAAAATCGCGCTCTCAAGCTCAAGACGTGGTTACCTCACAAAATTAGGAGAGAACGCTCCGGGGCGGATGACGAAATTTTCACACCACACCGTAAGGGTGTGTATCTTAATATACACCGGGCATCAACCTACAACCACTCGATTTTCAATCCTGGGTGCAGTTCAATCCCATTTACCTGTGCAACTCCGGTCTGGCCATGAAGTTTATCGAAAAAGCCAACGCCTGTAACCCGCACCGGAGTTGATTTCACCGCCGTCTTGAACGCTGGGACCTGCTTTTCCGCCGCATCCAAATTCGTAACGAATGAAGCTGGAAGATTCAGCGGCATGGCTTCCGGCACAAAGGGAAGCGATTGACGTGGAACCAGATACCCGCCCCACGGGACAGAATCCTGGGGTGCCAAGTTAGCCACCAGTTTGCGGTCTATTTCCGCGCGCGCAGTCTTGATGTTGGCGAACCAGGGAGTGGAACCGATAAACGCTTTGGTGGGGGTAGGGACCTCTACAATCATGGTTTCCCCACTGGTGCCCTGCAGTACCAGGTGATAGTCTCCGTCGGCTTCCTGTTTCAATAGGATGAAGGCACCAGTTACTTGCCAAACCACGAATTCCACGGGTGCGCGCCTCCTTGCCTGGTAGGCAGGGAATAGCGCCGTGGGCGGCGACATATCGGGCGGACGAGGTATCTGGGTGAGTTGCTCCACCGTTGCCGTTACAATGCCTGCGCCGAAGTTGGTGGCCCCGAAAATGTTCGCGCCCACGGCGCCTGCATCGGTATCCTGCCCCGTCTTCACCGGCCAGCGTTCCACTCCCGGTTTTGTCAAAAGTTCCGCGCTCACATACTTTAACGGCAGTTCCCGTTGATGCGAATGAAGCACGCCAGCCTGCATTGCGGCTGCCAGGATCTTTTTCGCTACATTGGGGCTCACAACCGGCAGGTTATTCAGATCCGAAAATGGAATAACGCTGTTCGTCCCGCCGCCCGGAGTTGTTGTGCCTGGGTCTACGGGCACGGGAATTCCACCTCCGCCGCCCGGTGTCTGGCCTCGCCCGAACACCAGAAAGCGCGGCGTTGCGTTGCGGTTGCTGCAATCAGCCGTTCCTTCCATGGTGTAACCCGTCGCCGCGAAAAGTTTCTGATTCGGGAACGCGCGCCGCACTGCAAGATAATCGCCCCACTCGGATTTATTCGTGCTCGGGTCTGGCATCGGGCCCCGAGTGCCGGCCGCGGCAATCTTATGCATCTGCGTTGCGGTCAAGAAGCCTAAAGCTACTGAAGGGAACATGGCTTCGCCACCGATCATGTAAGAAATGCCAACTTCGCCATCCGAATTGGCAGCCAACGCGCCGTAGGCCGTCGCGTTATGGAGCTCGAAAATATCTATGTTTTCGAGCAGCGTCAGGTTTCTAGCATCCAGCCGCGCAATCTGGATAAACGCATGGGTCCTGTGATTCGAACCCTGGTCCACGGTCCACGCAAAATAGACGTCGTTACCAGCAAGCGCTGCTCCCGTGATCCGAGGGTCGGCGCGATCCAGCCAGCCGCCGCCATCCGGGGTGCGGGATTGATATCCATTCCCGCCTACCCATCGGTTGACGCCTACGGCCTTGCCCGGAGCGGGCAAATCCTGAGTCTCAGGCCAGCAGAATACTTCAAGCGTGCTGCTATCGCGATGCGCCGCAAAGTAAGCGGTCGTATCGCAATTTTGCGCCACCCGGAAGCTTTGGAAATCGGTTGAAAAGTAGGGGTGGGCCGTTACCTGCCCGCTATCGATCCCCGCAAAGGGGATACGTACCACGGCGGACCCCACCTGTTGCCCAGGCCCAAACACATTGGTTGTAACGTAGAGGTGATTCGCTCCCACGGCTAGATCCGGAAAATCCATGAACGAACCCGGCGCGCCGATGGCGGCGGTGGTGGTATCGAACAGCCGCCACTTGCCGCTAGCCACATCCGCTGTTTTGGCGAATGCGATCCGTTGGATGTTATCCCCTGTGTCAGGGCCGTATTGCAGAAGCCAGACGAAGGTGTCGATCGCGGGAATATAGTTGACAATCTGGTCGCAACAGAACGTGGAGCCGGGGGGATCGAACTGGCGGAAAGCGGTGGCCGGATCGAGAAAGCTGAACGTCTGGCCGGCGTTGTTTGAAACGGCTGCATACCAATTGCCGGTATAGACCACTACGTCGCCATTGATGGCAGCACTCGGTTCGCCCACGTTCGAAGCTGTTCCATTGCGGCCGGGAGAAGTGAGCGGCGTATTGGTGGAGATTGTCAGATCCGATTGGGATTCGGGCTGCGCGCCGTGCGAGAAAACCAGCGGGGCTGTGTTGCTGCCGAATCCCGTTGCACGCCCAGACCGATTAGCGGTAAAACCCGCCGCGGATGAATCCTCTTTGGCTTAATGAAGGTGGGAGGGGAATCCAGGTGTTGAACGGTTACTTGGCCTAAAGAGCGAAGAACTACAGGCGATGACTTCGATTCATTTGGCATACAGCCTCTTCCTTATGTTTAGTTCATTCTGTGCTGTCTTCGGGTTTTTCGGGGACGATTGGCAGAGGACGCCGCACGTGAATCGTCTTATTCGCTGGAGACGGCACAGCTTCTTCCAAGTGCGGCACCGTTACAGCCCGTGCGGATTGTAAGCGCACGTTACCAGGCCGCAATGGAGGCTTGTCACCTGCCGGAGGAATCTTTATTTCTTCACTC
>JAYTGM010000557.1:0-3158 GCA_043733425.1 Terriglobia bacterium | reverse complement strand
TCGCGCTGCTGCCGCGAATGTTGAAGCAGCGCAACCCGAAGCTGATTGTGGCGCAGTTCTGGCATATTCCATGGCCTGCTCAGGAAATGTTCCGCACCTTTCCATGGGGCGAGGAAATGTTGGACGGCATGCTGGGGAATGACCTGCTGGGATTTCATCTGCGCTACCATTCGCGCAATTTCACGGAAGCCGTTCGGTTCGGTGTGGAAGCACGCGCGGACCATACGGGTTTCGATATGACGCGCCATGGGCATGTAACGCGGGTGCGGGCTTACCCGATCAGTATCGATTTCGATGAATCCTCACGCGTCGCCGATAGCGGCGAGGCAGCCAGCGGGCGGGAGCGCTGGGTTAAAGAATTATGCCTGGAAGGGAAACTGGTCGGGATCGGGATTGAGCGAAGCGATTACACGAAGGGCATTCCCGAGCGGCTGCGCGCGATTGACCGCCTGCTCGAACAGGGGCCGGAATATCGGGGCCGTCTGGTGTTTGTGCAGATCGCGGTGCCTTCGCGGGCGCAACTTCACGATTATCAGAAGCTGGATCAAGAGATTACCCGGCTAACAGAGCAGATCAACAAACGCTGGGGACACGATGGCTGGCAGCCAGTGGTGCTGATCAAAGAACAGCATGGTGCCGCGGCCATGGCGGCATTGCACCGGCTGGCAGATTTCTGCATTGTAAGCGCACTGCATGATGGAATGAATTTGGTGGCGAAAGAGTATGTGGCAAGCCGGTCGGATGAAGACGGCGTGCTGATTTTGAGCCGGTTTACGGGCGCTGCGCGGGAGTTGACCGACGCGCTGTTGGTGAATCCGTATTCGGTGGGCGAAATAGCCGAGGCTTGCCACCACGCGCTTAAGATGCCGAGAGAGGAACGGCGGAGACGGATGCACAAGATGCGTCACCAGGTGAGCACCAACAACATCTATAAATGGGCCTCTGATTTGCTTTCCGCGCTGATGAGCGTGGAATGAATTTTGAAACGCAAATTCTGGAAGCGAAGCGGGTTGTGTTGTTTCTGGATTTCGACGGCACCTTGGCCCCGATTGTCCTTCGGCCCGCCGAAGCGGCGATGCCACCAGAAACTTTCTCAGCTTTAAAGGTTCTTGCAGCGGATGAGAAGTATAAGGTCGCATTCGTCAGCGGCAGGAGTGCTGAGGATTTGGAGCGGCGTGCGCCGCTGGCCGGGGCCATCTATGCCGGCAATCACGGACTTGAAATTCACGGTGCGGGCCCGCGGTTTGCTATCGCGGAAGACCCGCTGTTGAGGTTAACTTTGGAACGCTTGGAACTGGCCCTTGCCAACATCCATGGGGTGGAAATAGAGGACAAGATTCTTTCCGCGAGTGTTCATTTTCGGCGGGTACCGGAACAGGAATGGCCGCTTGTCGAAGAAGCCGTTCTGCGAATTGTGCCTCGCAAACTGAATCTGCGTGGGGGCAAGATGGTGTTTGAGATCCGCCCGGCCGTGGACTGGAATAAGGGTTCCGCAGTACGCTGGATTATCACGCAACTTGGTCTCGAAGATATGTGCCATGTTTATATCGGCGACGATCTGACGGACGAAGATGCCTTTGCCGTGTTGCCGGATGGCGTAACGGTGCATGTGGGCATGGCCGGGAACACCGCGGCCAAATATCGGCTGCGCGATACGGATGAGGTGGGACAGTTGCTACAGAGGCTCGCACAATGAGCAGCAACCCGCATTGGTACAAAGACGCGATCATTTACGAGTTGCACGTGAGGGCATTCTCCGACAGCAATGGCGATGGAATGGGCGATTTTCCCGGGCTTACCTCAAAGCTGGACTATTTGCAGGATCTGGGTGTGACGGCAATCTGGCTGCTGCCCTTCTGCTCTTCGCCGTGGAAAGACGACGGGTATGACATTTCCGACTTCACGGGAGTGCATCCGGCTTATGGCACGCTGAAAGACTTTCAGATCTTCCTTCGCGAGGCACATCGCCGCGGGCTGCGGGTGATTACTGAACTGGTTTTCAATCACACCTCAGACCAGCATGAGTGGTTTCAGAGATCGCGCCGGGCTGCTCCGGGTTCGGCATGGCGCGATTATTACGTGTGGAGCGATACGCCTGAAAAGTATCAGGGCGCGCGGATTATTTTCACTGATTTTGAGACGTCGAACTGGACGTATGACCCGGTCGCAAAAGCGTATTACTGGCATCGGTTCTATTCGCATCAACCGGACCTGAATTACGATAACCCAGCCGTGCGCCGCGCCATGCTGCGCATTCTGGATTTCTGGGCGAATATGGGCGTCGATGGATTCCGCCTGGACGCGGTGCCCTACCTTTTTGAGCGCGATGGAACCAACTGCGAAAATCTTCCGGAAACGCATGCATACCTGAAGGAGGTGCGCGCGCATCTGGATCAGAACCACAAAGACAAGATGTTGCTTTCGGAAGCCAACATGTGGCCGGAAGATGCAATTCAGTACATGGGGGATGGCGACGAATGCCACATGAATTTTCATTTCCCTCTGATGCCGCGCCTCTTTATGGCGAACCGGCTGGAAGACCGCTTTCCGATCATCGACATCATGAAGCAGACACCGGCGATTCCGGAGAGCTGCCAGTGGGCACTGTTCCTGCGTAATCATGATGAACTGACTCTTGAAATGGTAACGGATGAAGAGCGCGATTACATGTATCGCACTTATGCCGATGACCGGAAGGCGCGCATCAATGTGGGAATCCGCCGCAGGCTGGCACCGCTGCTGGAAGATAACCGCCGCAAGATTGAACTGATGAACGCGCTGTTGCTTTCACTGCCGGGTACGCCCGTAATTTATTACGGCGATGAGATCGGGATGGGCGATAACTTTTACCTGGGTGACCGCAATGGAGTGCGCACGCCCATGCAGTGGTCCAGCGACCGCAACGCAGGCTTCAGCACAACGAACCCGCAGAAGCTGTATCTGCCGGTGAATATCGATCCCGAATACCACTTCGAAACACGGAATGTGGAAGCACAGCAGAATAATCCAAACAGCCTGCTTTGGTGGATGCGGCGCTTGCTTCGGCTAAGGAAACAACATGCGGCATTCGGGCGCGGGTCACTCGATTTTCTGTATCCGGATAATCGGCGCGTGCTGGCCTTTTTCCGGCGGCACGAGGGCGAAACGATTCTGGTCAT
>JAYTGM010000556.1:0-8629 GCA_043733425.1 Terriglobia bacterium | reverse complement strand
TCGAAGCCCTCGCTGATGGGACCGCGGAAATTTGAGAGCCGGGAATATGACGCCCGCAGGGTGCCAAGGAGCGTAGGCGAGAAGACATGGGTGAGTTCGGCGACAGCGTTATCGCGCGTGAAATCCTGTGGGCCGAAGCCAGGTGAACCGGGGTCACCGAATCCATAAGGCGATGCGCGGGTCCAGGGCGAATCGTCGAAAGAAAAGCGTGCAAAGATGCGGGTGTTGTCAGTGAAGTAGTGATCCAGACGGGTGCTGTATGTGTTCTTCTGGATCCGATTCGAATCGTTGCGAATGTAGTTGTTGGTTCCGGTGTACTGGGCACCGGCAGTATCGGGGACCGGGAAGTAAGTGCCGATTTTTTTCGCGATGGCACTGATTCGGCCGGGCGGAATGATGTTATTCGGGAAAGGATCGCGGATGAAGCCGGCGCCGTTGGGATTGGCGCGCGTGGTTTGGGGATCGTAAATGATGACTGGCTTGCCTGCCGAGTTCAGGGTATGGCTGAAATCTCCGGTAAGCTCGATGGGGTTGGGGACGGAGGCGGTATACGTGACGCCCTGGATGAAGCGGACAAGTTCCGTGCTGACGAAGAAAAAGGTGCGGTTTCGGCCGTTGTAGAGGTGCGGGAGAACGACGGGGCCGCCAAGCACGCCGCCGAATTGATTGAAACGGAGGGGTGCGGCTTTTTGTCCAGCGAGGTTGGCGAACCAGTCATTCGCGTTGAGGGAGTTATTGCGCAGGAATTCGTAGAGAGTGAAATGTAGGGCGTTGGTTCCGGACTTGGTGACAACGTTAAAGACGCCGCCTGCGGCTCTGCCGAATTCGGCGCTGAAGCTGTTGGTGGCTACGTTGAACTCCTGAACGGAATCGGGGTTGGCGTAGATGATGGGCTGGTTCTGGGCGCCGCCGGTATTCGGAGCGCCATCGAGCAGATATTCGTTCTGATTGCCGCGGCCGCCATTGATGGAGACAGAGGCGGTGCTGATCTGATCTACCGGCAAGTCATTCACACCGCGTGAAACGCGGACGCCGGGGACGAGCGCGCCGAGCGCATAAGGATTGCGCCCTAGCAGTGGCAGGTCAACGATCTGGCGCGCCTGCACGACCTGACCGATGGCCTGACTTTCCGTATTGAGCACGGGGGCGTCTGAGCTGACGCTTACCTGCTCGTTGTTGGAGCCGATGGTGAGGGAGAAATCGAGGCGGAGTTGTTGATCGATCTGCAGCTCGACGCCGGATCGTGTGGCTTGTTTGAAGCCTTCGTGCGAGACAGAAATGCTGTAGGGGCCCGGGAGGAGAGAAGAGGCGGCGTAGTTGCCGACGCTGTTCGTGACCAGGGCGCGGCGGGTGCCCGTGGAGATTCCAAGGACGGTGACCTGGGCACCCGGGATGACTGCCCCCCCTTGATCTGTGATCAGTCCTGAGATCTCTCCGGTCTGGGCGAGTGCGAGCGGTGCCAGACAAACCACTCCAAGGACGATTGCAAGGCAACGGGGCATGGGATCTTATTCCTGCGATTCGAACCGACGATTGTATACCAATCGTTAGTATGACTATGGGACGTCAGGCCCTTTCGAATGCGGCGCGAACCCAGTGAGCGAGCCGCGCGGCTGCGCTGTAGGTGGTGTCCAATAACTGATGCAGCGCTTTCTTCAGGATCTTCCGAGCCACGCACGCCGTCAAACATCAAGATGAACTCCGGAAGTTGCGGATTCCAGCGGGCGGCAGGGGGGCGTACAGGCTCGTAGGTGTAATAGGCAGAGGCGTCTATCACGCCGCTGCCTTACCAAAAGCCGGCGCTGCACACTTCGTGCCAGTAAGCGGGGCCGCTGATGGTGCCTTTGCGCTGGGGCACGGGGCGGCCGGAGAATCGAGTGCACGCCAGATCGAAACTGCCCCTGAAGAAATGGACCGGACTGCATTTACCGATGAAATGCGCGCGGAACCATTCCATTACTTTCGAAGTAGAGAGCAGGATGCGCCAGAAGCGGTGCGCGTACTCCGCATCGTAAGAGACCGCACCTACTACTACTGTTTACCGATCGGCGCTAATAACCACTTCTTTGGCGGCACAAACTGGCGGGAACGTGAGATCATCGGCGGATGGCAGGTCACCGGCATTACGCGCGCTGAGACCGGTGTGCCGTTCAACATCGTGGCAGCCGTCCTTTCGAAGACAGGAACCATGCACACGCAGGTTGCCGACCGCGTGCGCGATCGCAACCTCACCTCGGACCAACGATTTATCTATCACTGGTTCGACACTTCCTGCTTCGTTCAGCCAGCAGTGGGCCGCTTGGGGAATTCCGGCTGGGATGTACTTCGGGGCCCGGGCGATCTCACCTTCAACCCATCCACAATCAGGCGATTCGCCGTGTGCGAGCAAAGCTGGATTCAACTGCGCGCTGACTTTCTGGGCACGTTCAGCCATCCCAACTTCCAGACGGGCTACCAAGCCGTCCCCTCTTTAACTTATGGCCAGCTCGCTGGAGCCACCGGAGCCCGCGACATACAAACACCGTTGCAGTTTGTGTTCTGATTATGAAGCTTACCCGCCGCACTATACTCAAGTCGCCTCTGGCGCTGGCAGCTCCTGCAAGCAAGACCGAACGTCCTAACCTGCTGTTCCTGATCGCTGACGATCATGCCCGTTACGTGATGGGATGCGATGGAAATCGAACGGCGAAGACTCCGAATATTGACCGGCTCTCCGCAGAAGGAGTTCGTTTTGCGCGGAACTATTGCAACTCGCCGGTTTGTACTCCATCGCGGCAATGCATTCTGACTGGACAGATGCCGCATTCCGCGGGTGTGACATTGCTCGCGACTCCGCTCTCTGAAGACAAGCCAACAATTGCGAAACAGCTAGCGGCCCGCGGCTATAAGACTGCGGTTTTCGGCAAGATGCACTTTAATCAGCCCGGCCGCACAGGTCTGCACGGCTTCCAAACCACGAAAACGGAAGAGATTGTTCAACGCGAATGGATGGCAGAGGTGAAGCCGGATCCTCTTCCCGCCGATACTGCCGTGAAACCGAAATGGCAGCCGTTCAAAGTTCCCGCGCGTATCTGGTTAAACTCCGACAAGCTTCCCTTCGGGCGGCGCTATGAGCAGATGAAGAGCACCTGGGTGGCGCGCCAGGCTTGCCGGTTTCTGGAGGAACACAAGGGTGAGCCGTTTGCACTTTGGGTGAGTCTTCAAGAACCGCACTCCCCTTTCGACTTCCCGCTTGAAGACACAAATGCCTACGATTCGAAAAGCTTCCCCGTTCCAGTGCTTGGGCCGAAGGACCCAACGCAGATCCCGCTCATTTTCCGTGATCTTTCGTCCACCGATAAGCAGGGCATCATCGCGTCTTACTACACGTCAGTTCGCTATATGGATGCCAACATGGGCGTGGTGCTGCAGAAGCTGAAAGCCTTGGGCCTGGAAGATAACACGCTTGTGGTCTACATGGCCGATCACGGTTATTGTCTGGGCCAGCACGGGCGCTTCGAGAAGCATTGTTGCTTCGAGCCGGCGCTGGGCGTGCCACTCACCATGCGTTGGCCAGGCCATATCCGTCAAGGCGTGGTGAAAGACTTAACTGAATCGGTGGATGTGCCGCACACTATTCTTGACATGCTTGGCGCAGAAGCGCTGCCTATTCGGCATGGCCAGAGTCTACGCCCTTATTTGGAAGGTTCTCGGCCCTTGCAGCCTCGGTCATACATTTTCAGCGAATACCTGGAAAATGAAGAGGCTTGCGTGAGGACGGACCGCTGGAAGTACGTCCAATGCTCCGGCCGTCGTGCGAGAACCGATGGTTATGTTACAGATAACCCTACACCAGGTCGCTACCTTCGCCTATACGATCAACAGGACGACCCGCAGGAAGTGACCGACCAAGCCGCGAATCATCCCGAGTTGGTTACGAAACTATCAAGCTTGATGCTGGAGCGCTTCCGCAAGACCCATCCCGAGGCAAGCATTGAACCGGCAGAACTGACGACTCTCGACGCAATCGATTGGTATCTTCGCCCGCGTGATCCTGGACCGAAATTCCGTTTACAAGGTCCTGCCGAACAAAGTTTACCTATGCCGCGCTGATCCTCGCCTCTGATTAATTTCCACGTCGATCGGTGACGGCGCTATTTCCCGCAGCGTCGGCCGCTATTCTGTTGCGCGGTCACTGCCAGTCCACCAACTATCCAGCTTCCTTTATAAATTCGCGCTTAAGTTACTTTTGTCAGGATGATTGGCTAAATCGCGGGATTCAATCGGGTCAGACGCTACATCATAGAGTTCTCGGTTTGGCCTGAGCTGTTGGAGGAGCTTCAATCGGTTTGTACGCAACGTACGGATTGGCATGATTCAGCGCTGCTTGCAAAGTACTAAAACTAAACCCCTCTCTTCCCCCGCTTTTCAAGAAGATCTTGCCATCAATTTCCTTCGGCCGCGAAGCGTTTCGCCATGATCGCTGCTATAAGCGACAACCGTATCCGCGAGCTTGGGGTCGCAGCCAACTCATTTGCGAGACACTAATCCGGCCGCTCCACCAGAGAGTAACAACAAGCTCATGAAGGTTGGATTTGCCGATGATCACCGTGCTTGCCTCTCGCAGCTTGCGAACCTGGAACGCATCGCTCGCGGGCACAAACCCGAGAAGGGCCAGCTTGCCCGCGGTGGTCTGCCGATTGGTCAAAATACCCGGACTCGAGTGTTTCGTTTACTTTTGCGATGACGGGCGCTGGCGATGAATCAATTTAAATTGGCGCGTCTGTTGGTGTACGTAACAGGGCTTATAAACCAGAAGCTCTTGCTTCAGAACGAATATCTGGTCGCTGAGAATAGAATCCTGCGGGCCCACCTGCCATCCCGGCTCCGGTTGACCGATCCGCAAAGATCAACTTTGACTGAGATCGGCAAGCGCCTGGGCCGCAAGGCTCTCGCGGAAGTTGCCGTGGTCGCCAAGCCGGAGACGATACTCGATTGGTATCGACGGCTTATCGCTCAGAAATTCGACGGCTCAAAGCATCGCTGCTACCCGGGCCGCTCGCCAGTTGGCGAGGACGTGGTGCAGCTTATCGTTCGCATGGCCCGGGAGAATTCCGGCTGGGGATACGACCGCATTGCGGGAGCGCTTTCCAACTTGGGCCACAAGATTTCCGACCACGCGGTGGGGAACATCCTTCACCGGCACGGTATCGCCCCCGCTCCGAAACGCAGCCAGTCTACTACCTGGAAGAAATTCATCGCCGCGCATATGGCCGTGCTGGCCGGAACAGACTTCTTCACAGTGGAAGTGCTGACTTGGCGAGGTCTCGCCACTTACTACGTCCTGTTCTTCATTCAGTTGGAAACCAGGCGCGTCACTCTCGCAGGTCTGACGACGAACCCGACGGCGGCATGAATGGAGCAAATTGCCCGGAATGCGGTCGACCCTGAAACCGGCCACCTGCGGGATCAGCGATTCGTTCTCCATGACCGAGCTACGAAATTCTTCTCTTCGTTCCGTTCCATCTTGGAATCAGAGAGCGTGAAGTGCCTGGCACTTCCGGCACGTAGCCCAAATCTGAATGCTTTCGCCGAATGCTGGGTGCGTTCCGTGAAACAAGAATGTCTACGAAAGCTGGTGTTGTTCGGCGAAGGATCATTGCGGCGAGCACTTGCCGAGTACATCGCGCATTTTCACAAAGAGCGAAATCATCAGGGGAAAAAGAACCTTCTCTTGTTTCCGTCGCCAGAAACACCCTTGGCCAAGTCTCGAGTCGTTCGGCGTACAGAGCGCTTAGGCGGATCACTGAACTTCTACTCCCGCGCTGCATGAATATTTTGACCAATCGGGAACGCAACCAATCGCTGCTGAGGCTTACAGTGCCAAAACCGTGCCCGCACCACGCGGAAACATTCGCCTGTTGTGTCTGCTGTTCGCTTTGTAGAGTTCACGCTCCCGATGTCGCCCCAGCAATGCGCTCGATCTTTTGGTCACTCAGGTAGGCATACCGATTAATCCATACTCGTCCGTCCGAGGCGTGCCATGCAGTCTTCAGACGTGACAGAAAGTCCGTTGTGGGGCCGTATCCGTGAGCAAGCGCATAGACGGGGCATTTCGCTTCCCGCTTTGCCTGAGTAATTTTCCGTTCGAGCGCGTGACTGCTGACCGGATGCGGTGTGTCCGGGTCCGGGTAGTGGTACCAGGAGAGCGGCCCGCGCGCCTGCTCATCTATGTCCATGGCGCGAACCAAAGCTTGCGCCAGAAGCGTTCCGGAGAGCGACGGGTTGCCCTTCAGCAACTCATCTCCGTAAAAGCGCAGCATCATCGGCCAGTGCATTGTGTAGAGTTTCACGCACAGGCTGTCGCAAAAGTCGCCGAGTGCCGCGAAATCCGCGCCAGAAACGAGTGAGAAGGGCGGCGGGAAAAGATTTGGAGACAGTTTCTTGTTGCCGCACGCCGCAACCGTTTTGCTATACCCGTGCAACATCTCAGTAGCGAGAACGGATTTGAATCGGAGATGCTCAACGAAACCCGGATACCGTCGCATTGCCGTTGCCAAAGCGAAACGGCCGCCATCGCCCGCAAGAAAATTTTGAAGATCCCGGTCGGTCAAAGAATGAAGCAGATACTGGCGCAACGCGGCAGAATCGTCCCGCATTCTGGTCCAATCGAAATGCAAGCGTTCGGCGGCCCCGCGAGCGGGTTCGCTGAAATCGAAGAACAGCGAGTCCAGAAAATAGGGCGGGTATTCCGGCCAATCTACGCGAAACCCGTCAACTTCCGAATATACATGACACAGGTCCTGAAGCAACGCTTCGGTGTAACGGCGAACCGCAGTGCTCGCCAAGCTTCCGTTATTCGCGACGTTTCGTTCCAGCAAGCCTCCGTCGGGAAGGCGCGGCTTATCCGATGCCGTGGGACCTCCGAATTGCACCCGATAGCCAGGAGGAATCGCGGATTGCACCTGCAAATAGACCTCAAGGCCAGCATCTTTCGCTGCGTGAATAAATTCCTGAACCACTTTGCCGCTTTTTCGCGTTAAGTCATTCGGCGAGTCGGGCTGGTAGGGTAGCCCCTTGTAGAGGTCGAGGTTGGGAGTGAAACTGGGCGCGGTCTTCACCTGCAATTCCCGTTTGCCCCACAACGGCCGATCCAGCAATCGAACGCCACCCGCCCCGGCATCGACGGGCGGTTCGCGCGCTCCTTCATTATCGCCTACGGGTTCCATAACGTAGGGCGACGTGCATACCGCCGTGGCACCCATCTTCCGCAAATTCTTCAGGAGGGCAGGGGTGCCTTCCGCTTGAATATACTCCGGCATAATCGTGATGCCGAGTTGCTTTCTTGCGGACTTCAAAGGGCCTTGGGCCGCTGCGCTGGAGGAAAGAGCGGTAGCGACATGGAGGAAGGTGCGTCTGTTGACCATAACGGCTAAGGAGCGGGTGTCCTGGTGAAGTATATGTTACCTGAAGTCACGATCACCAAAGCCGCCGCTTGATTCGCGCCCTTTAGTATCGCTCCCCTAAGCGCCTGCCCGTTCAGGTAACGGGAGGAGTTGGCGGTTCGTAGCCGGTCAGTTCTTCGCTGTATCGCGCAGGATCGTAATTCGGGTTCGGCTTGGGCATTGATGCGGAGACTGACTTCCGCCACTCCACCAGAAGCTTTCGCAACTGCTCCGCTTTTTTCGCCTCCTTCACCACCAAATTTGATCGCTCACCCGGATTGTCTTTCAGATTGTAAAGCTCCGTGCGGTTGTCTTCGTAGAACTCAATTAGCTTCCACTCTCCCAGCCGTACGGCTCCTGAAGGCCGCCCGCCTTGGTCCGAATAATGCGGGTAATGCCAAAACAGCGGCCGCTCAGCGACGCTCTTGCCCTCCAGCACAGGACGCAGCGAAACGCCATCCATCCCACGCGGCGGCGTCGCTCCGACCGCATCGCAGAACGTAGGGAGAAAATCGATGCTCGATACTGGCGTATCGATGACGGAACCAGGGCGGGTCACCCCAGGCCAACGGATAATCAAAGGTTCGCGGATCCCCCCTTCGAACAGATGCCCTTTGCCGGCCCGCAACGGCGTATTATTCGTAATCGGAGTCGGACGCTTCGCCTGGTAGCGAACGCCGCCGTTGTCGGAGAAGAAGACCACAATGGTTCGGTCGGATTGCCCGCTTTCCTCCACCGCTCGCAGCAGCGATCCGACTGATTCATCGGCCGTCTCCACCATCGCACAGTACGTGGGATCGCAATCGCCGATGTCTCGTTTCTTATACTTCTCGATCAATTCCGGCGGCGCGGCCAGGGGAAGGTGTACGGTGAAGTGCGCCTCATACAAAAAGAACGGCTGCTTCGGCTCCGCGCGAATGAATTTGTCGCCTTCCAGGGAAAGCCGGCGGGTGAGAAACTCGCCCGGTTCCAGGGTTAGATTGGGGAGGCTATACGGACCGAAATACTTCGCGGGAGAGCCCGCTTGCGTGCCCCCGATGTTTATACCGAATCCCTGGTCCTTGGGGCTGAAGCCTTCACCGCCAAGGTGCCACTTTCCGATCGCGGCGGAGCGGTACGTTTTTCCCAGAACTTCCGGTATCGTGGTCTCCGATAAAGGCAGTTGCTGCTCGAAGGCGGGACCCAGGAGTTTGGCGTAGGGCCAC
>JAYTGM010000555.1:0-3166 GCA_043733425.1 Terriglobia bacterium | reverse complement strand
CGCGATTGTCATCACGCACGAAGAGAGCCATGTCATACATTTTTTCCTTGACAATTTTTTTGAACAACCTTATATATGAATCACATTGCGATTTTTTTATCGCAAACTTTAAGTTAGGGAGAATCACATCGATGAAGAACGCAACCAAGAAGCCCGCTGCAAAAAAGAAAGCTGCTCCGAAGAAAAAGAAGTAGCAGCTCACGCCCCGTTAGGGATGAGTTCCATAACATAAGGCTCCGGGCAACCGGGGCCTTTTTCATTTTTAGGCCACCTTCCTTAGCGTAAGCGTACGGAAGCTTTCGCCCATGCCGAACAGCAGAGTCTTTAACTGAAGAGCCATGCGTTTGTCCGAAATAAGTTCAGGAGCGCGTTCGAGTGCGCGTAATAGTGTTTGAGCCAGAGTCTCGAAACGAATGCTGGTGAACCCGCATTCACGGGCGGCGTCCACCAAAACCGGAAAAGGAACATGCGCGGTGATGTCCTGGAACCCAGGGTTTGCCAGAACGTTGTTTACAGCAGAGTGCCGCCTGTAGCTCATCAGTGTTCCTTCCGGGAAGCGGAGGTATTCCGATGCCGACCAGCCGTAATCCACGATGAGCACGGTTCCCGCTCCAAGGCACCGGCTAATCCGGCGAACCCAATCGCAAGCATGTTCTGCAATTTCGAACCGGCCTCCATCCGGCAGGCCGGGCAGATAGCGGTTCACATAGTGGATGCGATCAGCCGAAAATTCCGCGCCCTCTTTCCATCCGTAGGTGGATCCGCTTCTTTGCACCAGAAGCTCATGAAAATGATGGCCACGCCGCACGCCCGCGATTACCGGCAGCGCATCGAAAAACTCATTCGCAAAAATGGTGCCGCGCCAGTTTGAGGGAAGCTCATCGCCGGGATTAACGCTTCGGTACTCTCTCGGAAACAAGGCAGCGCGCATTTCTTCACGGCCAGCACCTAATTCGAGGACGGGCTCTTCCGGAAACAGCAAGGCAATCAGTGCGCCAAAGACGGGCTGCAGTTGAGACGCGGTAAAGAAATCGCCGTGTTTCCCCAGGATCGCCTCAGGCGGTTGGCGATAGTAGCCGGTTTCAGGATGGTAAAGAGCCCACTCCATAAAACGGTCAAAAGAAACAGGGGTGCCGTCGGCTAACATCGTAGGCATTGCGTCCGCGTTGAAAAGATTGCAATCGAGTAAGTGATGGCTGAGCCCACCCTTCAACAGCTTACCTAGCAGTTGCAACGGCTGACGGAATACGTCTCAGTATTGGAACATGAGTTAGGGCTCCAGAGGGATCTCGCCGCCGAGACGCCGGAGACAGTAATCCCGGCCCTTCAGCCCATTGCCACCGCTCCATAGGTTTAGGATTGGGAGCACTGCTGCTGACCATGTCTTTTCTGTATTCGCGGTTTCGCAGTTCCGTTTCGTCATGGTTAAAGAAAGAGGAACTTACTAGACCACGCGGCGCTTTCGCAATTCATCCACCGCAACAGCCAGAATAATCACCGCACCGATGACTACCTGCTGAACGTAATTCGAAATTCCCAGCAGGTCGCTGCCGTTCGAAAGCAGGCCCATGATGAACGCGCCCACCAACGTGCCGACAACGCTACCTTCGCCACCGCGCAAACTGCCGCCCCCAATCACCACCGCAGCGATCGCCTGCAGTTCGTAACCCTGGCCCGCGGTTGGCTGCCCGGTCATCAGGCGGGACGCTTCAATCATTCCGGCTAAGCCCGTGAGCAAACCGCCAATGGAATAGACAGCTGTGGTGTGAAACGCGACCGGGATGCCAGCGTAAGCGGCCGCGGCCGGGCTGCTGCCGATGGCGAACGCGTATCGGCCAAGCCGAGTGTGTTCCAGCAGAATGTGTACGGCTATGGCGCAAACAATCAGCAGCAGAAGTACATACGGCACGCCGAAGATTCCGCCTTCGCCCAGGATAGAAAAAGCGGGAGGCAGTTTGTGCACTGGCAAACCATTTGAAATGATCAGTGCCGTGCCGCGATAAATCCCGAGAGTGCCAAGTGTCACGATGAACGGCGCGATTTTGAGCCGCGTGATCAGGAAACCGTTCAGAAACCCGCAGGCGAACCCGGTCAGAATACCGATAAATACGGCAGGCACGATGTGGACACCGCGCTCCATCGCCATCGCACCCGTCAGGCCGCCCAGCCCGAGAATGGAGCCCACGGAAAGATCGATGCCGCCGGAGATGATGATGACGGTCATGCCGAGCGCCATGATATTGATCACGGCAGTCTGGCGGACCACGCTTGAGAGGTTCGTCGCGGTTAAAAAATGCGGTGATGCAATCACCAGCGCGATGAACAGCGTAATCAAACTTAGGAACGGCAACAGCCGCTGAAGGCGTTTCAAGCGACCGTCTCCGTTTGGGAATTTGAACGAGTAGCGAGGGACATAATTTCTTCAGCAGTGGTACGGCCGGGAAGTTCGCCGGCGATGCGGCCCTGGCACATCACCAGAATCCGGTCCGCCACTTGCAGCAATTCCGGAATTTCAGAACTCACCATCAGTACAGCCGCGCCCCTTCCGGCAAGTTCATGCATAAAATCGAACACCTCTACCTTCGCGCCAACGTCGATGCCGCGTGTTGGCTCATCGAACAGAAAAACGCGCGGCTCACGGAAGAGCCATTTCGCGATCACCACTTTCTGTTGATTGCCGCCGCTCAGCCTCCCGGCCGGTTGCTTAGGGCCTTGCGCTTTGATCCGCAGCCTGGAAATATAATCCGCCCCAATTTCATTCTGACGGCGCAAGTGCAGAAAGCCGGCCGTGCTGATGGCTTCCGTGTTCGCCAGGGTGATGTTTACGGAAATGGGCAACGGGAGCGCAAGGCCCGTAACCTGCCGGTCTTCCGTCACCAACGCGATGCCCGCTTTCACGGCCGCGCGCGGGCAGGTAATCCGGACGGGCTTACCGGCTATGCGAATGGTGCCGCTTTCAAGAGCGTCAACCCCGAACAGGGCGCGGCAGAGTTCCGTGCGGCCCGCGCCGATCAAGCCAGCCATGCCGGTGATCTCGCCAGCCCGCAACGTAAGCGACACATTGTGAAGCTTGCCCTTCACATGCAGGCCGGTGGCCTCCAGCATGGGCGCGCCCGGCTTGTGCGCATCGCGCGAGTAGGTGGCAGCCATCTGGCGGCCCACCATG
>JAYTGM010000554.1:0-3172 GCA_043733425.1 Terriglobia bacterium | reverse complement strand
GATCTCAATGAAGGTAAGTGAAAAAGGAGCTGTTTCGGTTTATGGTCTAGGCCGGTTCCCTGTCACTCTCTATCAGGAGCAATGGCTAAAGCTGCTTGCGCTCAACGAAGAAATCAAGGTCTTCATTGAAGAGAATAAGACCAAGTTGAAGGTAAAGGAGTAGCGTTCTCGCCGGCTAAGCGAGTGCTTTCTTGAAAGCATCCGCAATCTCCTCCACAGGTCTGCGGTTGATTGTTTCGTTGATCTGCAACAGAGGCACGGGCCCGATGACAATCCCCGCTGGACGCAGCTTTTCCCGCAGTGCCTCTAATTTGATTCCGTCGACAGACATCGGAAAGATATTCGACCCGTTCGGTTTTCTATCGAACTGGAACCGACCCGTCCGTTCCAGGAGAGCAAGCAATCGCTTTCCGTTGTTGACAGCGGTGCTGTAGCGCTCCTCGAAACCATCCAGATAGTGCATCGCGATTACCGCAGGCTCCCAGGCGTGCAGCAAACCTCCGCCAAATTGCCGGCGCAGAAGACTCACTTTACTGATAACGGCCTTCGGGCCAGCCAACACCGCTCCGAACGGCGCGTTGAAGTATTTGTAAAGCGAAACGTAAACGGTATCGAAGTGCGACGCATATTCAGCCGGTGAGATGCCTGTGTAAGCCGAAGCAAGAAACACGCGCGCGCCGTCCAGATGTGTGGCGATTCCCTTCCCCTTTGCGGCTGCTGTAATCTGCTTCATCTCTGAGTAATCGAATACTTCGCCCTGCCTTCGGCGCACGGGAGATTCAATGGAAACGGCACCGATTGGCATCGGATAAGGCGGCCCGGAAGAATCTTCTAAAGCCTTTGTGAACTCTGCCGCTGTAAATGTTGAGCGGCCCGCCGCAAGAGGAAGAAGATTCAATCCACTCAGCAATTCCGCACAATCGTTCTCATCGCGGTAGAAGTGGCTTTCCTGCTGGACCAACACACGGCGTTTCTCACCGGCCAATAGCCGTACTGCCAGATGGTTCGCCATGGTGCCGGTGGGCAGAAAAATAGCGGCCTCTTTCCGTAACAGCTTCGCGAACCTGTCTTGCAACTTTTCAATGGCGCCACCTTCCAGGTACCGGTCTGTTACCCCCTCTTGATTCCCAAGAATCTCATGCAAAAACTTGACATACTGCGCAGGTTGAAGCTGAATACCATCGCCTGCAAAAGACACCGGTTCACGGGAGGAAGAATTCTGCTGCGCCAAGGCGAACGCGGGTAGAGCACTTCCTAGAAACACGCGGCGGGCAAGAAGCGGCATAGGAAGATCTTACGCCAGGCTTGTCGCTCTCTGCCTGAAAATTCGATCATCATAGGAAACGTGAATATCCGCCGCCTGATACTCGGGCTTTTTTTTTCCACGCTTGCCTACTCCCAGGACCACAGCACTTGGCGGGATTACGGCGGCGGCTCGGATGCTTCGCAGTATTCCAGCCTGCGGCAGATTAACCGCTCGAATGTAGACCAGCTTCAAGTCGCCTGGAGCTATTCAACTGGCGATACCAACAAGTACTTCTTCAACCCCGTTGCCGTGGATGGCTTGTTGTACGTGCTGGCCAGGAACAACTCCATCGTGGCGCTTGATGCCGCGTCGGGCAAGGAAGTCTGGGTTCACCCGGCGCCGCCCGATACCCGAATCATCACCAACCGGGGCATCAATTATTGGGAGAGCCAAGACCATTCGGAGCGCCGCCTGTTCTTCGCCAGCAATCATTTCCTGCGGGCAATCGACGCCCGAACCGGCAACACTATTCTTTCGTTCGGTAGTAATGGTGCTGTCGATTTAAAAGCAGGATTAGGCCGGGATCCCGACACGATCAAGCTGGTGCAATCCACCACGCCGGGCCGCGTCTTTGAAAATCTCTTGATCCTCGGATCCGCAACCAATCAGGGATATGGTTCGGCTCCGGGCGATTTGCGCGCCTTTGACGTGCGCACCGGCAAGCTGGTCTGGAGCTTCCACACCATTCCGCACGAAGGCGAGTACGGCTACGAGACGTGGCCGAAAGACGCATGGAAGAAAATCGGCGGCGCGAACGTGTGGGGCGAAATGTCTCTCGATGAGAAGCGCGGCATTTTGTACGCGCCCACCGCAAGCGCCAAATACAACTTCTATGGCGTTGACCGCATCGGCGTCAATCTTTTCGCCGATTCCCTCCTGGCTCTCGACGCGCGCACCGGAAAGCGCCTCTGGCACTTCCAGATGGTCCATCACGATATTTGGGATTACGACAACGCCACCGCACCCAAACTTCTCACCGTCCTGCACGATGGCAAGAAAGTGGATGTCGTGGCGCAAATGGGTAAGCAGGGTTTCATCTGGGTCTTTGACCGTGTTTCTGGTAAGCCTCTGTGGACCATTGAGGAGCGGCCAGTACCCGCAAGCGACATGCCCGGCGAAGCCACTTGGCCTACCCAGCCATTTCCTCTTAAGCCGCCACCCTTCGCGCGGCAGAAATTCACCGTTGATGACCTGAATCCGTATCTCTCGAAAGAAGACCGGGCGCTCTTTCGCGACCAGATCCTCACCGCGCGGAATGAGGGCTTGTTCACACCGCCAAGCAAGCGGGGCACAATTCAGATGCCGGGTAACAATGGCGGCGCCAACTGGGGTGGTGCGGCGGTGGATGCACAGGCCGGAAGTCTGGTGGTGGTATCGAAGGACCTTCCCTGCCTGCTCAAATTGGAAACAGACAAGAACCCACAGACCGATGGCGATGGCGGTGATGGTCGCTATGTCAGCGGATTCGGTTTCATGACGGGCAAGACCGGCCTTGCCGCAATCACTCCACCCTGGACTTCACTCACCGCCTATGATTTGAACGCGGGGCTAATCAAGTGGAGCAATCCCTTGGGCGACGTCCCCGAACTGGCCAGCCAGGGGCACCCGCTGACCGGCACTCAATATCCGAAAGTCGGCCCGGTCATCACTGCCGGCGGACTGGTCTTCACCGGCACGCGCGACCGCAAGATCCGCGCGTTCGATATCGCAACCGGAAAGATGCTTTGGGAATTTGCGGTAGAGATGGCCCTTGAAGGCATTCCCGCCGTCTACGAAGTAGCGGGCCGCGAATACATTGTGTTCTGTGCTTCCGCTCAGGCTGGCTTGACTGCCGCAACGCAATCCCCGGTTCACGGAGCGTACATC
>JAYTGM010000553.1:0-3174 GCA_043733425.1 Terriglobia bacterium | reverse complement strand
TCGGCACCATCACTGAAATTTACGATTATCTGCGCCTGCTGTATTCATCCATCGGTATCCCGCATTGCCCCACTTGCGGGAACGAAATTTCGCGGCAGACCACCGAACAGATCCTGCAGCATGTGCTGAGCCTGGATTCGGGCGAAAGTGGCGAAAAGGCCAAGATCATGATTCTGGCCCCTCTGGTTCGCGGACGCAAGGGCGAATTTAAGAAGGAAATGGAGAAGCTGGTTCGGCAGGGCTTCTCGAAGGCTCGCATCGATGGCGTGATCCGCCAGTTGGATGAAGACATTACGCTGGACCGCCGGAAGAATCACACCATCGAAGTAGTCATCGACCGTTTGCAGGTGAAACCCGGGATTGAGAAACGCCTGGAAGCGTCGATTGAGACCGCTACACAGCTAGCGAATGGGCTTGTGATTGTTGCGGTGGTGGGCGCGGATGAGCGGCTTTATTCGCGCAAGCTGGCGTGTATGGAATGCGGTACCAGCGTCCCGCAATTGGAGCCGCGGTCGTTTTCTTTCAACAGCCCTTACGGCGCGTGCGAGGTTTGCGCCGGGCTGGGCAGCCGCTGGGCTTTTGACCCCGCAAAGTTCTTGGTTGACCCGGCCAAACCCTTGCTTGAAGGCGGTTTGGGGCCGGGTGCCGGTTCGGCTAACATGAGCTTCGCGCTTACCGAATCGGCGCGGCAATTGAAATGGAAGCTGGCTACTCCCTGGGAAAAAATTTCAGAGAAGGTGCAGCCCGCCATCATGGAAGCCATCGTCAAGCAACTGCAGCGGGCTTACGATAATTCCACTGACAATTACCGTGAGTGGCTGGCGGAATACATGTCGCCCACAAAATGCGCCGCCTGCGAGGGCCGCCGCCTGAAACCATCTTCACTGGCTGTGCGCGTGAAAGGTTTGACCGTTGCGGAGTTGGTGGATATGCCGCTTTCGCGAGCCCTGCTTACTGTTCAAGCATGGTCTCTATCGGATCGCGAAAGCCAGATTGCCGGGCGCGTGGTGGAAGAAGTGAAGCGCCGCCTGGAATTTCTGCTTGCCGTCGGTTTGCATTACCTAAGCCTGGCGCGCGGCTCTTCCACGCTTTCGGGCGGCGAATCCCAGCGCATCCGCCTGGCGACGCAGATCGGTTCCAAGCTGCGCGGCGTTCTGTATGTGCTGGATGAGCCTTCTATCGGCCTCCATCCGCGCGACAATGACAAACTGCTGGAAACACTCGCTCATCTGCGCGACATGGGCAACACCGTTCTTGTGGTGGAGCACGATGCCGATACCATCGAACGCGCCGATTACGTGATCGATCTCGGTCCCGGTGCGGGCCGTCTGGGCGGTGAACTGGTAGCCTGCGGGACTCCAGCGGAAATCCGCGCGAATCCGAATTCGCTAACCGGGCAATACCTCGCCGGCACCGTTTCCATCGCCATCCCGAAGAAGCGGCGCAAGAGCAACGGCAAAAGCATCATTGTGACTGGCGCGCGCGAGCACAATCTGAAAGACGTGACGCTGGAAATTCCGCTAGGCGTGCTTACCGTGATCACTGGCGTTTCAGGCAGCGGCAAATCCACGCTGATCAACGACATCGTGTACCGGTCGCTCGCAAAGGAAATTTACGGCTCGAAAGAGGACGCCGGTGCGCACGATACCTTCACAGGCATCGAAAATATCGACAAGGTCGTCCGCATCGATCAATCCGCCATTGGCCGCACGCCGCGTTCGAACCCGGCCACGTACACAGGCCTTTTTGCGCCCATTCGCGATCTGTTCGCGCTGCTTCCGGAATCGCGGGAACGCGGCTACAAGCCGGGCCGCTTCAGTTTTAACGTGAAGGGCGGCCGCTGTGAAGCCTGCCAGGGCGATGGGCTGAAGCGTATCGAAATGAACTTCCTGCCCGATGTTTACGTCACATGCGATGTGTGCCGCGGCCGCCGCTACAACCAGGAAACCTTGCAAGTGAAATTTCGCGATAAATCGATTGCCGATCTGCTGGAAATGACAGTGGAAGAAGCATACCCGCTCATGGAAAATTTGCCTCACATCGCGCCGAAGCTGAAGACTTTAAACGATGTCGGGCTGGGTTATGTTCATCTGGGCCAATCGGCAACTACGCTTTCAGGCGGGGAAGCGCAGCGCATCAAACTGGCTAAAGAATTGAGCAAACGCCAGACCGGCAAAACGTTCTATCTGCTTGACGAACCCACCACGGGGCTGCACTTTGACGACGTACGCAAGCTGCTGGACGTGTTGCAGAGCCTGGTAACGCTAGGCAACACAATTGTGGTGATTGAGCATAATCTCGATGTCATCAAATCCGCCGATTGGATTATCGATATGGGCCCTGATGGCGGCGAAGGCGGGGGACGCATCGTCGCGAGCGGCACGCCGGAGCAAGTGGTTAAATCAAAGAAAAGTTTCACCGCTGATGCGCTCCGAAAAGTGCTGCACGCCGCCGCATGAGCAAGCTTGTTCACAAGCCCTCGCCGATGGACCTATCCGGGCTGCGGACTATTTCCCTGCATGACCGCCCAGGCAAAGTGGCCATCGCCGATTTCGCACGTACCTGGACACCGGGCGCGAAGCTCACCTCGCTTTTTCCTCCCCTGTTGGCCGGCAATTCGTTCCGCGCCGTGGTGGATGCAATTGCAAACGCTAAAGCCAAAGGGAAGCCGGTGCTTTGGGGGATAGGCGGGCACGTGATCAAATGCGGCCTCGCGCCTGTGCTGGTGGATCTTATGCAGCGCGGGTTCGCCACTGCTTTTTCCATGAACGGTTCCGCGGCGATTCACGATTACGAAATCGCGCTCTGCGGCAGCACTAGTGAAGATGTGGAATCCGTGCTGCCCGACGGACGGTTCGGTTCAGCCGAAGAAACAGGGCGCGAGATGAACGGCGCCATTCAACCTGGTATGGGGCTAGGTGAAGCGTACTGCGCTAGCATCCAAAGCGCTCCGTTCGCCGAACATAGTTTGCTGGCCCAGGCCGGACGCGCACAGGTTCCGGTTACGGTGCATGTTGCGATCGGCACCGATACGCCGCACACCCATCCAGCAGTGAACCCGGCGGCGTTAGGCGCGGCGACGCATCACGATTTCCGCCTGTTCTGCACACTGGTCTCGCAAATGAATGAAGGCGGCGTCTATCTCAACATCGGCTCCGCCGTCATCATGCCGGA
>JAYTGM010000552.1:0-8670 GCA_043733425.1 Terriglobia bacterium | reverse complement strand
GGCTGGAGTGGGAAACAGCATACTCGCGTTATTTCGTACCCACGCGGAAAATCCGGAACGCCCGTGGGCCAATTTTATTGTGATGCAGCTTCTGGTAGCGCTCATCATCGTGGTCCTGTTTGCGTTTTTGCGCTCGCGGCTTTCCGTTGACCGGCCTTCGAAATTGCAGCATATCTTCGAAGAGATGTATTCGTTCCTGCGCGGAACCGCCGAAGACAATATAGGCCATGATGGGCCAGCTTACCTTCCGCTGTTCGGAACGCTTTTCATTTTCATTCTGTTTTCGAACTTGCTCGGCACTGTTCCCGGGTTTGAATCTCCTACCCAGGTTCCTTATGTGCCGGCGGGATGCGCTCTAATCGTTTTTCTCTATTACAATTGGATGGGAATTCGCGCCAACGGAGCCGGCAAATATGCGGCCCACTTTGCCGGGCCTAGCCTTTACCTGGCACCGCTGATGATCCCAATTGAAATCATCAGCCATCTGGCGCGTCCCCTTTCACTCACCATCCGTCTTTTCGCCAACATGTTTGCCGGGGAAAAGGTCACAATGGTATTCCTTAGCCTTACTTACCTGATCGCGCCCGCTGTTTTTATGGGCTTGCACGTGTTTGTGGGCTTTTTACAAGCTTATATATTTGCGCTTCTCACCATGGTTTATGTGGGGAGTGCAGTCGCTCACGAAGAGGCGCACTAAACAAATTTATCCGGCTTTATCGCCTTCTCCCGCGTGAGGCCCTGGGCCCCCCCCCAAAGGCAACCACCTCCGGGAGTTGATCTTACTTATTTAAGGAGCAACACAACTCAATGAATTGGAAACTAATGTTCATCGTGCTGGCCATTCTTCTTTGCGCCATGCCGGTTTTTGCGCAAGGAAGTGCCCCTGCCGGTGCTTATAACGGAGGTACCAACTGGATTGCCATCTCTTCCGGCTTCTCCATGGCGATTGCCGCCGCGGGTTGCGGGCTAGGCATGGGCCGGGCAATCGGTAGCGCGACTGAAGGCATGGCGCGCAACCCAGGTGCTGCCGCGCCGATCCGCGGTGCCTTGATTCTCGGTCTCGTTTTGATCGAATCACTGGCACTTTATGTGATCGTGATCATTTTCGTCAAGGTTGTATAGAAATCGGTTTTAGACGGAAAGGCTGGACGGCTGCTGCCCGCTCGGCTTTTCCGTGTTTCCTAAAGTCTCAGGTGTGTGCCGGATTGACACATTAAGCTCGTTACAAACCGTTGACTGAAACTATGAGATTTGGTAGTTTGGTAAGGTATTTGCGAGCGCAGTTAGCCGACCCACCATGTCAGCGACCCTAATTCAAGGATTTTGAATGGCTTTATTCAGACTTCCGCTAGCTTACTTTCTTGCTTTCGTTCTTCTAACCCCGCAATCACTTTTCTCACAGCAACTTTCCTTCCAAAGCAATTCTTCCCAGACTTCCTCTCTTGATGGTGACTTCACTGCTTCCGGCGTTTCAGAAACTTCGGAAGAAACTTATCTGGAAATCGTCTCTAAAGCAGAAAATAAAGCACAGCCTTTCCGTCCCACCGCTTCCGATTTATTGATTCAACGAGCGGAAGAGAAGTTTCGTGAGGGGCGGAAACTTTATCAGATAAAAGATTCAGATCGCGCCCGTGCTGAGTTCGACGCCGCGATCGATTTTATGCTTCAGGCTTCAGACAATCCATCCGACCGAGCGCTTTATGAGGACAAACTAGAGCGTCTTGTGGATTCGATCCATCGTCTGGATCTGGCCGGTCTTGGTTCCGCTGCTCCTTCTTCCGATGAGCCGCAGTTTGAAAAAGCTCCGCTGGAAGATCTGTTGCAAATGACATTCCCGGTGGACCCGAAGCTGAAGACCAAAGTGCAAACCGAGTTGTCGGCCACTGCCTCGCAGCTTCCTCTCACCACGAACGATGCCGTCCTTGGTTACATCAATTACTTTTCGGGACGCGGACACCGCACCATCGTGGCTGGGTTAGAGCGCGCCGGAAAATATCGGCCCATGATTTCCCGCGTGCTTGCCGAAGAAGGAGTTCCTCAGGAACTCATTCATCTGGCACAGGCTGAATCAGGCTTTCTGCCTCGCGCCGTTTCTAACATGGCCGCCACTGGCATGTGGCAGTTCGTGAAATTTCGCGGACAGCAATATGGCTTGAATCAAAGCGCGCTGGTCGACGAACGCCTCGATCCGGAAAAAGCGACCCGCGCCGCAGCCAAACATCTGCACGATCTCTACACCGAATTCGGCGATTGGTACCTGGCTATCGCGGCCTACAACTGTGGACCGGGCAATATTGAAAAAGCCGTGGCTCGCACCGGGTATGCCGATTTCTGGGAACTTCGCGCCCGTCACGCTATCCCCACCGAAACCACCAACTATGTGCCGATCATTCTTGCCATGACGATCATGACGAAGAATGCCTCTGAATACGGTCTCACCGATGTGGTTCCTGAATCTCCGTTGGAATACGATTCGGTGGACATGACGTCACCCACTCATCTAGCACTTGTGGGCGATCTGACGGATACGCCCGTCTCTCAACTCACCGCGCTGAACCCGGCGCTGCTCCGCAATGTTGCGCCACAAGGTTATTCTGTACGCGTCCCGAAGGGCACTGGTTCCACGCTCTCTGCATCGCTTGATCGCGTACCCGCCACGCAACGCGCGTCCTGGCGTATGCATCGCGTGGAATCCGGCGATACGCTGGCTGCCATTGCAAAGCGCTACGGCTCTTCCAGTGGGCGCATTGCTGAAGCGAACAGTTTGCTTGCGCAGGAACCTTCAGCGGGCGATCGGCTCCTGATTCCCGCCAGCTTGCAGCAGGCACCCACGGTTTCTGTCCGCACCCGCACATCTGCCCGGCATTCACGAAACAAATTTTCGGTAATGGGCCGCGTTGCTTCTCATCGTACTCTTCACGCAAAAGCAACCAGCCGCACCGCCCTGCACCACAAGTCTTCTGCATTGATCGCACGCCGCTAAACGAAGTTCTTCTCTCCTCCTGTTTTCTCCTTCGCGGGCTCCTCGGAGTCCGCATTTTTTTTGCTTAGTGCAAAGATCGCGGCTCTGCTTACTTTTTTATTCACTTTTTTATTCAGATAAGGAGTATGCTATGGTTGTTCGGCTCTAAAACAGAAGGAGATGAAAATGTTCGACATATTATTTCTCGCTGCTCGGGATGAAGAAGAGCTCGATGACTTCCGCGAGTACGACGAAGAAGCCGAAGGCGGGACCAAGTTGGATGAGTACAGCGAGGATGAGGATGAAGACGATGATGATGATTCATCCAAGCAGGTGCCTCCCGCTAAACATGCAGCGCCCGGCAAGCCTGCTCCAATAAAAGAGCCGGATAGCGAAAAGCCTTCGCCCATCAAAGAACCTGTCACGGACAATCGGATGGATTTAGATGAGGGCAAAGAAGATGAGAGTGGTGGTGATATGCCGGCGGTTAAAAAGGTAGCGAAGAAGCCGGCGCGTTCGGCTTCTTCGAGCGTTTCCAAAGCCAGTACGTCGCATTCACGTCAAGCACCCGCAGTAAAGAAAGCTGTTCCAAAGAAAGCAACTCCCAAGAAAGCTGCTCCTAAAAAGGCAGCCCCCAAAAAAGCTGCCGCTTCCAAGAAGTCCGCTCCCACGAAACAAGCTTTAGTAAAACGATCCGCGGTAAAGAATACACCGGTGAAAAAAACGCTTATGAAGACTGCTCCCAAGAAATCAACTGCCCCTAAGAAGGCTGCTCCGAAGAAGGCGGCTCCGAAGAAAGCGGCTCCGAAGAAAGCAGCCGTCAAGGCCCCGGTGAAAAAGGCTGCGGTTAAGAAAGCAGTCGCAAAGAAAACCGCGGGCAAGCCGGACGTAAAAAAAGCGGCTCCCAAGAAAGCCGCGGCTAAAAAAACAGCCACAAAAAAGAAGTAGTTTTTAGGGCAGGGCCGCTCTCGCCCGGAGCGGCCCTCTACAGCATTTTGCTACTTGCTGACCACAGCCTTGCAGCGTTCGAATAGCTGGAGAAGAGATTCAGCGTACTCTTCGGACGTATGTGAAGGCTTGCCGGAAAAGCCGGCCGCGCTGGTAGCACCTTTACCGTAGCCGGTGGTAACAGCAATAAACTTCATCATTTCCAAAGCCACTTCGTCTTTCGTGTTTTTGGTATCCTTCCCTGCTTCCGTCGCCCCGTCAAGTGCCTCTGCCATTCGTTTTTCTCCCTCATTATGAGCTTACTGTACTCAGTTGGAAGCTGAATTGCCTACTGAGAGCGTTATGAGACTGAACGCACTGGAAGATCTGTTTGTCCGCGAGCTCAGCGAGATTTACGGTTCGGAGCGGCAGATTCTAAAAGCGCTCCCGAAAATGATCAAGGCCGCAGCGCAGCCCATTCTGCGCGACGCGCTGACAGCTCACAAAGCGGAAACAAAAGACCAGATTGCGCGGTTAGAACAGATTTTCAAGCTTCTTGGCGAAGAGCCCATCAGGCTGAAATCGTTTCCTGTAACGGGTGCCATTGACCAAGGCTCGGAACTGATCAAATTGAAAGACAGTGACAGCATGGTGCGTGATGCAGCACTTCTTTCCACGGCGCAGAAAGTGGAGCATTACGAAATTGCCAGCTACGGTGCGGTTCACACGCACGCCGGGTTGCTCGGCTATGAACAAGCCGCGGAGTTGCTCGCTGTCTCTTTAAAAGAAGAGCACGAAATGGATAAGCGACTCACAATGATCGCGAAAGAACATGTCAATCTGGATGCTGCCCGCGCTCCATATGGCAACGCAAGGACTGGCACGCGAACTTATGCCACGGCCCAGTCTACCGACAGCGGCAGCGCGGGGCGTCTTCTCATTGGCCTCAGTATTGGGGCGGCACTTGCGATATTTTTGGGGTCCGCAAGCTGGAGAAAAGGTGAATCCACGCTGTACAATTCATCCGGTGAGCGAATTTAGCGAAGCTTGCGCAACTTTCTCATCTTAGGAGCAGGCTTCACCGGCTTGCGGGTAGTGAAGCTGTTGCAGAAGCTGGGCGAACCAGTGGTCTGGACGAATCGCCGGGGCGAAGCGGGCGCGCATTGTTTCGAAGCAGCAGCTAAAAGCTTTTCACCCTTGCTTCCACTAATTCGTCCCGATACGGTGATTCTTCATTCCATTCCCACGTTAAGGACCGAGGCAGGTCTGCTGGAAATCACACCCGACTTAATCAAGTCACTGGCCATTAGTAATCCGCCAGCGCGTATCGTCTACCTCTCGACGACTGGTGTTTACGGACAGAACCAAACCGTAAACGAATCCACGGCCCCCCAACCTCAAACGGAGCGTGAGCTCTTGCGTGTCGCAGCCGAAACCGCGGTCCAAAGCGGTCCGTGGTCGAGTCTGATCCTTCGTCCCGCTGCTATCTACGGCCCGCACCGTGGGATCCACGCGTCAATGCGGTTAGGCACATTCCGCCTTCCCGAAAACCCAAGCAACTTTGTGAGCCGAATTCACGTGGATGATCTCGCCGCACTAGCATGCGCTGCACTGTTGCAAGATCTGGAAGGTGCCTATCCAGTAGCTGATGAAGAACCATGTACTTCGCTTGAGGCCGCACAATTCTGCTCAAAGCTTCTCGGCGTACCGTTACCATCATCCGCGTCGCCCCTGCACCTCGGCGAAACCCGGCGCGCCGATCGCCGTGTGGATGGTTCGGCAATCCGTAAACTTCTCGGCATCCAGCTTCTCTATCCCAGCTATAAAACCGGCTTTCCCGCCTGTTTGGCAGCCGAAGAGCGAGCGCGATCCATATCCTGAACCAACTGCTTAACAAGTTTGTCGGCGACGTCTGCGCTGGCTCCGCGAAACTTACCGCCTTGGCTTTCCTTCGTCGCGGACCAGATCACATCCCCATCCCGGTTCACCAACCGGATCGCCGCGGACGATTCATGTTTACGCTCCGATACATGGCTCGATTCGTTCTCTCCGGCGCTGATACCCTTGCTCGCGTAGCCCTTGGTGCTGGTCCCGCTCTCGCTGCTATTGGTGTGAATGTTCAAGTTGTCGGTTGAGGAATGGTCTTCCGTAAACACCAGGTCCTCGCCCGACCCCTTCAGCACTACGTCCGCGCGCTCCTGCTTTTCCGTGAGCTGCACCAGGTGCGTGCCATGCAGTGCGCTGATCAGCATGTCTCGAATTTGCTCCGCTGTTGTGCCCCCGCCAAACGGTTCCACAAACACTCGCCGCATTGTCAGGATCGTCGCGTCTGTCTCCGCCCGCTCGATGGCGAAAACCGGCAATGCAAACGCGGTGAGCAGCACGCCCGCTACCGCCCACCTCATCCCTTGCCCGCCTTCCTCGCTTCTTCGTCCTGATATTCCACCTTGCGGCCGGTCCGCGCTTCCAGGCCGACAAGAACCACGCGCATATCGCCGTGATTCAACTGAAACACCATTGCCTGCTGTTTGCCCGCCGCGTCCGTGTACCCCACCGTCAGAAAATGCGCGCGCTTTTTCGCTAGCAGCAACATAGGCGAAATGAGCAGCGCTTCCAAATATCGCCTGCTCACCTTTTGCCCGTACTCAATATTCGTGATGTTCTCGTAAGGCACATGCACCGAAAACTGCTTGGCGGCAAAAAGCATCTCCGCTGCATCGGTTGTCTGAAGAGTGCCTTCCGCCTTTACCCGTAGATCCCCATTTGTCCCACCCACATATTGGGCCCGGCCGCCCGGCTCTCTCGCCTGAAGCAGAGGCAAGAGCAACAACAATCCGATCGTAATGCACTTCATACAGGAACTCCCTTTAATGAGCACCTTACGAATAGCAGCCTGAAAGCTGTCTGCGCTAGTGACCCTATACTGAATGGGAATAGCCCCCTTATGGCAAGTGTTACGTTTCCCGCGCGCGGTGCCGCCGCACATGTTGCTGCAACGCGAGCCGTTACTACCGTTCCCTGGTACTGCTGGCTGGCAGCCGTTTCCGTCACTTCCGCGGTAGTTGGTGTCGAGTGGGACATCTCCTGGCACCGCTCCATCGGGCGGGATTCATTCCTTACTCCGGCTCATATCGCTATCTATCTCTGCGGCGTCCTGGCCGGAATTTTCTGCGGCTACCTGATTCTGGCCACCACGTTTCATCGAACCAATCTCCACAATTCATCCGTAAGCATGTGGGGCTTTCGCGGGCCGCTCGGCGCGTTCCTCGCGTCGTGGGGCGGCGTTCTGATGCTCACCTCCGCACCATTTGACGATTGGTGGCACGGCGCTTACGGCCTCGATGTGAAGGTGCTCAGCCCGCCGCATGTCATGCTCGCGATCGGCATCCTGACCGTCGCCGCGGGCTCGCTGGTTCTGCTGGCAGGGCAGAAAAATCGGTCCCCTGGCCGTCTGATCGAATTCCTTTTCTTATACGTCGGCGCGCTGATGATGACCGCGATCCTGGTTGTTTCCATGGATTATTTGTACGTCACCATGCAACACAGCGGGCTCTTTTATCGAGTGCTGTCGATGGTTGCCCCCGCCATGCTGGCCGCGCTGGCTCTGGGCTCAGGACGCAGATGGGGAGCCACCACCGCTGCCGGCGTATATACAATGCTTCAACTCGGACTCATCTGGATCCTGCCACTCTTCCCGGCAACTCCGAAGCTTGGCCCCGTGTTTCGCCAGGTCACGCACTTCATCCCGCCGGAATTCCCGCTGCTGCTTCTGGTGCCCGCCGCAGTGCTCGATACGTTCTGGTGGCACACCAAAAACTGGAACCTCTGGCGCCGTGCTCTCGTTTCCGGCCTTCTCTTTGTCGCCGTAGCCATGGCCTCCCAATGGCCGTGGTCCATATTCCTTGAATCCGAACCGGCCCGCAACGCATTCTTCGGCATGAATTACTTCGATTACCTGACGCCGCCCACAACCTACTACGCGCGCCACCTCTTCACTCCAATTGAGAAGACTCCCGCCGCTTTCTGGACCGAAATCGGAATCGCAATCGCAGCGGCAATCGTCACTTCGCGCCTCGGTCTTTCGCTCGGCCTGTGGTTCCGGCAAGTGCGCCGTTGAAATACGCATGCGCGGCATTACTGCTTTGCGCCTTCGCTCTTCAGGCGCACGTTGGCAGTCCTGACGTTTTCTTCGAAGGGAAAGCCGGCCCTTACCCGGTCAGTATCGCCATCCGGCCGCCCAATGTTGTCCCCGGAATCGCCGAAGTCGAAATTCGCACGCCGGTGGATTCAATCGCCTCCATCCGCGTTGTTCCCTTTCCCTTGGTAGGTATCGGTTCGAAATATCCACCCACCGCTGATCTCGCGAAACGCTCCACAATCGACCCTCATCTGTATACAAGCTCGGTCTGGTTGATGGCGTTCGGCTCGTATCAGGTACGCGTCGAAGTCGACGGCACGCTGGGGAGCGGCATGCTCTCCGTTCCCGTACCCTCAGTCGCGCGCCAGATCAAGCAGATGGATGCAAGCCTCGGTTGGGTGTTGGCTGTCTTGATGCTCCTGATTGTCGCTGGTGCGGTGAGTATCGCGGGGGCCGCCGCTCGCGAATCCACGCTCCCCGAAGGGGAATCGCCAGATGCCGCCCGGCAACGCCGCTCCCGTCTGGTCATGGTTTCCACCACATTTGCCATCGTTGCCATTCTGGCGCTAGGCAATTGGTGGTGGGGTGTGGAGGCGAACAACTATCGCGCCCATGTTTATCGCCCGCCCGCCATGCGTGCAGA
>JAYTGM010000551.1:0-3181 GCA_043733425.1 Terriglobia bacterium | reverse complement strand
AAAAGTGCTGGATTATCGAGGTTCATCGCGAACCTCCCCTGTCTGGCTCGGGGGCATCACGCGAGCCGCTGAACCCATGCGCTCGTATAGCATGTACGCACCGATCAGAATTAAGCCGACGGGCCACAGATGGAATAGCCGGTCAATGGAGATCAGGTTCGTTGTGTCCAAAAGCAGCAAACCGCCGATACCGATCAGGATCAACGCCGTCACCGGAAAACGCCCGGAGTGACGGTCAATCTGCACTATGCTCGAAAGATCTTCTGACTGTTTCCCTTCGCGCCGGTTCTTGGCCGTGTGATAAGCCTCAAAAGCCATATAGAAGATCCATGCCGCCATAAGAATCCCGATCAGGGGCTCCAAGCCGTTCGGATGCCTGTCGATTACACTCACCAGCACCCCAAAAATCACGGCGTGGATCAGGCCTTTGGCATACTGGCCGTTATAGATTGCGCCCACGCCCGGAATAAAGCCTAGAACGAACGCCAGTGCGGGAACGGGCCCGCTGTTCGGTTGGGCAGCCGAAGTGGCCGCGGGATTAGTGTAAGGTGCCGTGTAAGGGGAGGAATACGCAGACGTGGTTTCAGGAGGCACCGCGCCTAGGCGAGTAGCATCCTGCGCTGTTCCGAAAGACGGGTCAGAGTAGGGCGGGGTAGCATTGCCCCCGCTTGAATACGGAACCTGCGCCACCGGAACGTGATCCGCGCAAAAAATGGTGCCTTGCGCTTCACGCTTGCAGGCAACGCACAGCGGTTTACCGCAAGTACGGCAATAGGCGGCCGCGGCCGTATCCGGATGGTTCGCGCAGTTCATGTTATTTCCCCTTTCCTTCTTCCGGTCCATTCGGTTGCTTTACCGCGGGTTGGGTCCGCGGCAATTTCTTGCTTTCCTCTTCTTCTTCGCGCTGCTTTTCTTTCCACTCGTTTACGCGCGCCTGTACCTGGTAAACCAGCTTCATACTCTCGTAGGTTTTCACCGAACGCTCCCAACCGCGGTGCAGCTTGTCATCGAGAGTGCCCACCAGCCGGACCGGATCCAGATCGCCAGCCGTAAGCGCATGTTTCGGCACGCCGGCGCACCGGGTCATCATGGAGAGCGAAAGAACCGTCAGCATGGCGCCCATCACCACGCGGGGCTGCAGCAGCGGTTGCAGAATGGGCGCGAAAAAGCCATGCGAAAAACGGGCAAGCCACCCCTCCTGGGGAATCTGTTGCAGGATCTTTGTTACCAGTTCCGCGGGCATCTCCACGTCCGCGCTCCGTTCCACCAGACCCATGGCTTCCCGCGAATCCCGCGTCAGTTCCGCGCACGCCGTGCACTGGGTCAAATGCACTTCCATCAAAACGCGGCGTTCACTTGCCAGCTGGCCGTCCAGATAATCGCAAAGGAGGCCGTCGAAATCGTTGCACGTCATGGGTTGAGTGCTCCTCCGGCCGTTCGCGCGGCTGAATTTACATGAGCTAATTGATTTTTGCGGACGGCCCGCGCAAGCTCCGCGCGCGCCCTGTTCAGGCGGCTCTTCACCGTTCCTTCGGGAATCTTCAACACGTCGGCGATTTCGCGATATTCCAGTTCTTCCAGATCCCGAAGAATTAATGTTTCCCGCAATTCAGGCGAAAGCTTTTGCAAAGCGGATTGTAACTGTTCCCGAGCCTCGCGGCCCGCTACCAGGCCATCCGGCCGCGCCGTCGCGGTCAACTTTTCTTCCAGAATCGGCAACTGGCCCTCAATCGAATCGGTGGAACGGTCTTGCCGGGTGCGCCTGTAATGATCGATCAGCAGATTGCGCGTCAAACGCGTCAGCCAAGTTGTGAAGTTTCCTTCATCGGACCGGAAGCTCTTTACTGACTTAAAGATACGTAGGAAAACTTCTTGCGTTAGATCCTGGGCTTCTGTCGGGCTATTCGTGAAACGATAGCAAAGACCGTACACGCGTTTCGTGTGAGTCCGAACCAACTCATCCCATGCCAGGTCTTCGCCTGCCAGGCAGCGCTCTACCAGCGACTTATCGGTTTGGAAGTTTTCCACCAAGTTCATGACGGCGCTTGCCATGCCCTAAATAACGGCATCAGCCCCGCGGGAGTTCATTTTTTCACACCAATTCAAGATGCAACGTTAGTATGGCTGATGTGCATTGCCCGTTTTGCGGTCACCTGGAAGACAAAGTAGTCGATTCGCGCGAAACCAAGGAAGGGGAGGCGATTCGCCGCCGCCGCGAATGTCTTGGTTGCCAGAAGCGCTTCACTACCTACGAGCGTATTGACGAAGTTCCCTACATGGTGGTGAAGAAAGATGGGCGCCGCGAAAAGTTCGATCGCCAAAAAGTTTTGTCCGGCCTTATAAAGGCTGGCGAAAAACGGCCGATAAGTACAAGTAAGCTCGCAAATATGGTGGATCGGGTGGAAGCAAAGGTCACCGATTCGCCTGACCGGGAGATTTCGACCATTGAGATAGGAGAGTTGCTGATGGAGGGGTTGCGGGAATTGGATAAGATCGCTTATGTGCGGTTTGCATCCGTCTACCGAGATTTTCAGGATGAAGAAGCGTTTTTCACAGAGCTGAAGGCCTTGATGCGATCGAAAAACCCGTAAGCGCGTCCAAAATACTACGCAATAGTTTGTAACCGATCGGGCTGCGCTACATCTTTTTAAATGTGGGGTTTACGTTCCGGGCAGCACATGTTATATTCAGTTGAATATACTGCTCAGGTTTCTGCCTTAAAACCAATAAAATTTAAACGATTTACTTGCATCAGCCTGGGGGAGGTGAGTCCTAGTGGATTCTTTCGAAGACCAATTTCTAGCGGAAAGCCCGCTTAACATCAATTTCGACGAGGAAGCTGTCAAATTCTTCGATCCAGAGGCCGCGCAGGAAGCGGACCCGTTCCATCCACAACAGCCTGTAGAAGAATCAATCTATACTGATGACCCGGTTCGCGTCTACTTGCGTGAAATGGGTGCTGTACCATTGCTCACCCGTGAGGGTGAAGTCAATCTGGCCCGCCGCATGGAGCGCGGGAAACTTCGTATGCAAAAAGGCATCAGCCGTTCGGCGGTGGTGCAAAATGTCATCCTCCAGCTCGCTGATAATTTAGCCAAGGGTGCTGTTGAGTTAGACACAGTAGTCGACATGGGTGACCTGGAAGAAGGTTCTCCCGCTGGTGCCGAGGCGCGGCGCCATA
>JAYTGM010000550.1:0-8680 GCA_043733425.1 Terriglobia bacterium | reverse complement strand
ATCCGCGCTCGCTTCCCCATCGGTTGGCTGTTCGATCCGCCGACGGTTGGCTCCGCTCACCAACCAGATGCTTCACTTCTTCTTCCATCAACAACTGCATGAGTTGCAGCCCGGCCTGGCGGATGAGTTCGCCCACGCCCTTGTGCAGCCAACCCACCATCTCGGCCATCGGCAGCAACATCTGCACCGCCGGGTTTCCCTCCAAGGCCAACTCTTCGAGCCGGTTCACGGCCCTCTGCGATTCGATCTGATATGGTTTCTTCATAGCGACTCTCCTTTTTTCCGGTCAAGAAAATTGTTCTGAGCCTATCAAATAGCTCAGAGCTGAGAGTCGCTACTTTCTACGTTCTACCGGGCATTCCCGCGTTTCAGCTCAACGGGTCTTCTGTGCCAGAACCCTCGTCTTGCTGGCTGGTATTGACAGTTCTCCTGTTGTTCTTATTTTTAAGCGGTAGGGCAAGACAGCTTTTAGGAAAAATAAGCCCTCTGCACACTGGTTAAGCTGCCCTTTTGAAGAGCGGCACAGCAAGCCCCTTCTAGCCATACAGCGTGATCGAGAGTTGCACGTAGGCAACTGAAAACATCCCCCGCAATCAGAAACATCCAAACATGCGGCTCATCAATTTCTACACGCAGTCGCCTCTTGAGCCATTGCGACCTTTCCTCCACGGAAACTCGGCACTGAATGTGTTCACCCTTAACGTAATGAAGAATGGCTAAGCGGAGTTCCTCAATACGCTTTCTCGCCCGCTCGGTTTTGAAATATGCGTTGATTAGACCGTTTGGAATCAATGGGACTCCAGACCAAAGTGTTACATGCGTTTCCATGGTGCCACTTGACGACGAGATGCTGAAAGTACAGTAGATCCTCAAATTCCGGATTTCTAAGGTGGTTCGAAATGTGTGGCCCTTCGGGTATTTGCCGTCTAGCTTTGCGGTAAGCCTCAGGTTGATCCGGATTCCTTCAGCCGCCGCCCGTTTGGCGGCTTCAATGTCGTTCACAAAACTACAAACGGCCAAATCGGGCACTTGCACCGCGAACCCGCCTTCGGTCTGTTCCAGCATATTAAGACATCGCATCAGTTCGTCTCCAGTCTGATCCTCGTCCCCTATCCGGCTCATCCTACCTGTATTGGCGTTAGCTTCAGCACGAAGTATTCCCCAATTCATGTGCACCAATTTCCCAGTGACAACTTTTCCAACTATCTTTAAGAAACAAAACAAACCACTTAAGCGGCTAACCCACCCCATTCCTTAAATCCCGCATACGATAATGCGGTCGCGGCGACACGCTGCCCAACCCTATGCTGAATAAACGCAGTCCCACGCAAGCGCAAATCGACGCGGCACGCCAAAACGGCGCGAAATCCAAGGGCCCACGCAAGCGTTCCGCCAAAGCCGCCTTGGTCACTACGCATCTCGACAGGCTCTCCCAAATCGTCCTCCTCCCGGAGGAATCGGTAAAGCTTTTCAAAAAGATGGGGCAATCCGTTTTCAAAGAACTGTCACCGGAAACTGAAATTGAAGCCGTCTTCGTCACCAAAGCAGTTCTCGCGTGCTGGCGTCAGTTTCGCGCCGTGGGCCTCGAAAGCTCCATCATCGGTCGCGCCATCGTTAATGGCTCTGACCATGGTTTTGGCGGTACGGTTCCCGCCGACGCTCACCCTTCGGAGCGTGCCGGTGCTGCCTTCGAATCCATGGACGCCACCGGCCGTTTCGCCATCAGCCAGTACGAAGCCCGCTTCGACCGCCAGTTTATTCGCTCACTCGAAGCCTTCCACCGCTATCGTGCCAGCAGGTTGCGCCGAATCGCCGAAAAAAGTGATTCCGGCAAGCTGAACCCGGGATCTACAACAAAACAAACGGAATCTCCGGATGCCGAACCCGAGAGTTAACCCCGCAATCAGGGGTTTAAACCCACCAAAGCCCCTCGCGAAGCGTCCTAACCCAGACAACCCGCTGTCATCCAATTGCTATACTAAGAATCTGCAAAGTCAAAGACAGGGAACCACCGGTTCCGACCACCTGCTGCAGAATTACGACATCGGGCCCTTCTTCGATGAGATGTTCAGCGCCCCCGGTGTCCCGCGCCCCCACTACCAGAAGGTGATGGAAGGCCTGGGCCGCCTCGCCCCCGCCGAATACGAAGACCGCCGCCAGCTTGCCGACCTCTCCTTCCTCCTGCAGGGCATCACCTTCACCGTCTATAGCGATGGCCGCGGCACCGAACGCCTTTTCCCCTTTGACCTGATGCCCCGCGTACTCCCGCGCGCCGAATGGGACCGCCTGGAAGCCGGCCTTTCGCAGCGCGTACTCGCGCTCAACCACTTCCTGCAGGACGTCTACGGCCCCCAACGCATCCTCGCCGATCGCAAAATCCCCCGCTCGCTCGTCCTCTCCTGCAAGCACTACCTGCGCGAAATGATCGGCGTCAAAGTCCCCCGCAATATCCACACTCACATCTCCGGCATCGACCTTGTCCGCGATTCCAAAACAGGCGATTACTTAGTTCTCGAAGACAACGTCCGCACCCCCAGCGGCATCTCCTATGTCCTCGAAAACCGCCTGGTCATGACCCGTACCTTTTCAAAGATCTTCGAAGTTTGCGAAGTTCTGCCGATCGATCATTACCCGCTCGAACTCATCAATATCCTGCGCTCCCTCGCGCCCCGCGGAACCGGCAATCCGGTAGTTGTCTTACTTACTCCCGGCATTTATAACAGCGCTTACTTCGAACACAGCTTCCTCGCCCAGCAGATGGGTATCGAGTTAGTCGAAGGCCGCGATTTAGTCGTCGATAACGATATCGTCTATATGAAGACCATCCGCGGCCTGACCAGGGTGGATGTCATCTATCGCCGCATCGATGACGAGTTCATTGATCCTCTGGCGTTTCGCCGCGATTCGCTCCTGGGCGTCTCCGGGCTCATGGGAGCGTACCGCGCCGGTAACATTGCGCTAGCCAACGCTATCGGCAACGGAGTCGCTGACGATAAGGCCATCTACGCCTATGTCCCCGAATTTATCAAGTACTATCTCGATCAGGACCCAATCCTTAGAAACGTAGACACCTATCTCTGTTCCAGATCGACAGACCTGAAATACGTCCTCGAAAACCTAGATAAGTTAGTCGTCAAAGCGGTAGGCGAAAGCGGCGGCTACGGCATGCTGATGGGGCCCAGTGCCACCAAAGAAAAGATAGAGGACTTCCGCGCCAAACTCATTCAGGACCCCAGAAACTACATAGCTCAACCAGTCATCGGCCTAAGCCGCTGCCCCGCTCTCGATCCGCGAACGGGCCGTATGGCCGGACGCCACGTGGACCTCCGCCCCTACTGCCTCTTCAACGGAGAACGAGTGATCGTGGTCCCCGGCGGCCTTACCCGCGTAGCCCTGGAACCCGGCTCGCTGGTAGTGAACAGCAGCCAGGGCGGCGGCAGCAAAGATACCTGGGTACTCAGAGGCGAAACTTAAAATGCCTAAAGGCTTTCCTTTGCGCCTTAGCGTGAAAGGGGTCCCATGCCGGTAGCCGAACGCATGCTCTCGCGCATCGCTGAGAGCCTCTTCTGGATGGCGCGCTACATGGAACGCGCCGAAGACACGGCTCGAATACTCGACGTGAACTATCACATGCTTCTCGAGCAGTCCCAGCAAACCTACCGTCTCCGCTGGGAGCCCCTCGTGAACATCTCCGGCGAACAGGAGCGTTTTTTCAAGCTCTATTCCATGGCCACCACACAGACAGTTTTTGAATTTCTCGGCTTTCACGAAGAGAACCCAAACTCTATCGTCCAGTGCATTTACCACGCGCGAGAAAATGCCCGCACCATCCGCGACCGCATCTCCCGTGAAATGTGGCAGGACATCAATAGCCTGTATCACATGGTCAACAAGTTCGATCCGGCGGAAGAAATTGCCGTTGGCCCGCATCGCTTCTGTAGCACCATCAAATACGGCTCCCATCGCTTTCACGGAGTAAGTGACGACACTCTCCCGCACGATGAAGGCTGGCAATTCTTACAACTAGGTCGCGCCCTGGAACGCGCGGAAATGACAGCCCGGATTGTCGATGTGGAATATCACAATCTGGTGGAAGGCCGCGACCCCGATGAACCGGAGAAATCGGAGGCCGATCATCATCAATGGATGGCTGTTCTTAAATCCGTAGCCGCCTACGAGATCTATCGCCGCCAGTACCACTCCCGTATCGATCCTGAGCGTGTGGCAGAACTTCTCATCCTGCATCCGCAGCATCCGCGATCCATCAGGTTCAACGTAGCAACCATTCAGAATTCCTTGCGCGCCATCAGCGGTTCCAGCCCCGGCGGCTATTCGAACGAAGCGGAAAGGCTAACCGGAAAGCTGCACGAAAGCCTGATGTATGACCGCATCGAAGAGATTTTCGAACGCGGGCTCCACACGTTCCTCACCGGTGTGCAAGACACGTGTCGCCAAATCGGTTATCAGATAGCCCGAACGTACTTTTATTACTGATATGAATCGCTACCGCCTGCTCCACATCACCGAATTTCAATACGACGGACCCGTTTCAGAGAGTTATAACGAAGTGCGCCTGCGGCCCATGCAGGATGAGCAGCAAAGCTGTCTCTCATTCCGCATGTCCACCATTCCACCCACCCATCCGTCATCCCATCTTGATTTTTTCGGTAACTGGGTACATCAATTCAACGTGCTGCCAGATCACCGCATGTTGCGCATTGAGACCGAATCGGTTGTGTTGGTTCACAGCCCCGCCGCGCTTTCCACAACCGGCATACTGATGTCAAATCTGGATCATGATCGAGAGCAGCTTTGCGACGATTTCTACGATCTGTTAACGCCCACGGAGTACGTCCCTCAGCCCGAGAGCCTGAATAGTCTAATTGAATCTGCCGAACGAGAAAGCGATGGCACGGTTCTCAGTTTTGTACGCGCGGCATCGAAAAATATTCACACAAATTTTCGCTACGAAAAAGGCGCGACCCAGGTCAAGTCAACCATCATCGACGCCCTGACCACCGGGGCGGGTGTCTGCCAAGATTTTGCGCACCTGATGATCGCGGTCGCGAGAAAGCGTGGTTTACCCGCGCGATATGTCTCCGGATACCTGGTTCCCAGACGAACCGCTGAGCCGGGGGCCAGCATCGAAGAGGTGATCGGAGGGCAAGCCAGTCACGCGTGGACCGAAATCTACATTCCCGAACTGGGCTGGGTTGCGGAAGATCCAACTCTAGGTAAGCCGGTCGGTCTGCAACATGTGCGAATCGCCTACGGCCGCGATTACGGAGATGTAGCTCCGGTCCGCGGCGTCTACAAAGGACACGCGGGGCAGCGTCTTTCTGTAGACGTTCGCGTCAGGCCGGCGCTCGACGATGAAGGCTGCGAACACCTGCAGGAAACGGCCGCCGGCCCTGTCGTCGATCTTCCCGATACGGAACCTCCGCAGCAACAACAGCAGCAACAGCAATAATGAGCTAGTCGGTCGCCTTCTTTTTTAAGGCTTGAAAAGTGGGCGGCCACAGGCCAATGAAGATGCCGAGCTGCTTGCGTCCCGTGGAGAAAAGATAAATGGACGCAATAATGGATCCAGCCGTAAGCCAGTTCAACAGACTGGTACCGGTCTGGTCCGCAACGGCGGAATCGATCGAGTAAAGCTTGTTTTCAACGTGATCTACTTTTACTGCTGTTGAATGTTCAGACATGGCGATTTGATGGCATGTAGCCATCCACAGTTTTAGAATTTCAGCGGCGGTGCTGTGAAAAGATACAAGTAGCGTGAAGAACTTCTGCCTTCTGGCTCTCCTGGTTGTCGCGAAAGCGCAAACACAACAAATTTGCCCTCCCACGCCGGCATGGTCTGTTTGCGAATTTTCCATCGCTGCGTCCGATCCCACACTTCGCGCCGAATTCCGTGGCCCGAACCACCGCACATTCCTGATCGCTTCTTTCACCGGATCGGGCCAACAGTACTTCCGCATCGTCCCAACAGAACCCGGCACCTGGGATTATCGGCTTGCTTCGGCTGATCCTGCCTGGAACGGGAAACAAGGAAGCTTTACGGCAACCGCATCGGATGCTTCGGGCTACATCGAAGCCGCCAACGTTCACCACTTCCGCTACAGCGGTTCCAAACAGCCCCACCTTTGGATGGGGGACAACGGGACTCATACCAAAATCACCGCGTCCGCCGCGAATGATTCGCAGATTCTGGCTTTGCATAAAGCTGGAAAAACGGCCGATCTGGTCGTCGAAGGAAACGCTGATATCGCTGATCTGGTTGCTCGGTTCGGAGCGCTCAACATTACTTGGAGAACTGATTCTGCCGGCGAGAAGATCAAAGCCCTGGATCAATACCATCATCTGATCTCTGGCGCCCAGTACCTGACCTATCGATCGGAAACCGGGGATGTCCCGGCCATTGAACACCAGATTTATCCGCTTCCCGCAGTCAACGATTTTGGTGCATATCTCACGAATGTAGATGATTTCCGCCACGCCCTCTGGCGTACATCTATGGACGGAGCCTACCCCGAATCGCACGCTCCGAACGAAGCCTCAGCCCGTCAAATGGAGCATTGGTACAGTTTCATGTCCGGCACACGGCACTGGGAACTCGAACCCTTTTTTGACGCCGATGGCCGCCAAGCTCTTGCCCTCGAAGGTGTGGAATACGTGGTGTACGTCGAACAGCCCGGCCCTGTCAGCGTTACTGTCGAAAAGCACAATTACGATGTTGCCTGGTTCAATCCCGTAACCGGTGAGTTGATAGAAGAAAAAAAGAATTTGAAGTCCGAAATTTACGCCGGCGAACCTCCTGATGCCAGTCACGATTGGGTACTTCACATCAGCCGCGAGGGCCATAAAGCCGGTATGCTCAAGAGCTATAAATTCGAATCGCGCGAAGTGCTGATGCAGGAAGTGGAAACTGAAAAGGTCCCCTTCGAAATTGCGGAACCCCATGGAGACACAATCTCGTTGAAGAACCCCGGCGCCTTTGCCGCCAGGCTGACCAAGGAAACCAAAGCTACGAAAGCAATGCGTTTCGTCTGGACTGCCGAGGTGACCGCCGATGGCCAGCGCTACAGTGTGGTTGGCACCGGTCTGAAAGGCCAGCTTCAGATTCCAGCAAGCATTGCTAAGCGCTTCCCTGCCTCGCTCCATTTGCGTGTCGAAGGTTTGAACGGTGTCGGCAAACTCTACATGGTAGACCGCACATACCAACTTAACCCGTGATCCTGGCTATCGATATCTCGACGCCTGCCGGAAGCCTGGCTCTTACACGCGGTGGCCACCTTCTGGAAGAGTTTACGCTTGAGGCGCAAACCGGTTATGGCGAAATTGTCTTCGCGGCAATTGACGGCTTGCTGAAGCGCCACGCGATGACGGTGGGGCAAGTGGAACGCTTTGCGGTCGCCCAAGGTCCCGGCACCTTCACCGGCGTACGAATGGGCTTGGCTCTTGTACTGGGGCTGGCTGAAGCTTTGGGCCGGCAGGTTTGCGGCATCTCAAATCTTGCCGCGCTTGCCTATACCGGAGAGGGTCCCAGAAGGGCGCCCGTACTGGACGCCCGGAGAGGGCAGCATTACACCGCTGTCTACGATGGTGAAGGGAACCTGCTTGAACCGGAGAGGCTCCAGAGCTTAGAAGACTTTCATCCCGGCGTCCAACTGCTCTACCAAAACGGACCCTTAGCGGCAGCCATTGCCGCGCTAGCCGCACACGCGGTCCCGCAAGACCCGGCGACACTCGATGCAAACTATATCCGGCGAACCGATGCCGAACTGAATCTTACCGTGCGTCCACTTTCATCACCGCGTAGGTGATCTGCTTTCCCTCATCCACCAGGAACTGGTGCGGCACGTTGGCGGGGATACGGACAAAGTCTCCCGTAGCCAATTTGCGCTTGGTCCCGCCCTGAATCGATTGGCCGCGCACCTCATTGGGTGCCGTCGACTTCGCTCCGGTGATTGTCCCACCGGTGACCAGGATTGCCTCGCCGCTTTCTACAACGAAAACATCGTCCACCTTCTGGTGCAGTTCGGGCAGGCCATTCGCCTCACGCTTGAAGATGCTCAGGCGATACCCCTTGAAGCTCTCAAGAGAGGTGCCGGTAATCTTATGGGAGTCGGTCTTGGCTGTCGAAAGGCGCTTCATCAAGTCTGCACTGCTCCAGACCTTTGTCCCATCCGCGGCAAACGCGGCTACCGCAAACACACCGAGCACTAGCTTCATATCAGTTGGCGACTGCCAGCCCGCCTGGCAAACTGCTTCGTCCATCCAGATACACAACCGTTAATGTCTGCCCGTTCGAGGGCACCAGATTGGATAAAACAAAGCGAACTTCAAAAAGGCCGCCGTCGACCGACACTGCTTCAATTGCGGGTTGCCTCACCCCGCCCGTCACAATAGAAACCTGATTCGGATAGATCACCGCTCCGCTGTCGGCAAAGCCGCTCATCAGCAATCGCACCAGATCTCCGCCGCGCGCCGGACGCGCTGCATCGAACAGGACACCAGAAGCTCCAATGGCCCCGCTAATCACTGCGGCGGGAGTATCGATCGACACGGCGACGGGTAAGCTGCTATCGGAACCGTTGTTCACCTGCAGCAGCGCCGGTCCCGCTGTAAGGCCCCCCGGAAGCTGCAGTGTCAATTGATCGGGCGAAGACAAAATCACAGG
>JAYTGM010000549.1:0-3188 GCA_043733425.1 Terriglobia bacterium | reverse complement strand
TGATTACGTTTCCGGAAACAGCGAAGTACTTTCCCGCAAACCGCACGGAGACTACCGGGTTGCCGGTCCGCGAGGAATTTTTTCACTTGCCTGAACCGCCCGCGGATGGCAAATTCACAATTCTGATTACGGGTGGCAGCCAGGGCTCGCGCACCTTAAATGAAGCGGCGCGCGCCAGTTGGCCTTTGTTCCGGAATGCCGGTCTCCCCGTCCGATTGCTTCACCAGACTGGCGCGGGGCAAGCCGGAACGCTGGTTGAAGACTTCGCCGCAACCGGTCTTGAGGGCGAAGTAAAACCATTCTTTGAAGATATGCCCGCCGCCTTTGCCCAGGCACATCTGGTGATTTGCCGGGCGGGGGCGGGCTCTGTCTCAGAACTCGCCGCTGCGGGGAAGGCTTCGGTGCTGATTCCGTTCCCGTTTGCCGCGGACAACCACCAACTCAAAAACGCGGAATCGTTCGCCCATGCGGGTGCCTCTCTCCTGGTTTTGGACAAAGAATGGACGGGCGCAAAATTCTTCCAGACCGTCTTCGGTCTCATTTCGGACAAAGCGGTCTTAAAAAGCATGTCCCATGCCGCCAGATCTTTAGCAAAACCCGGCGCGGCCGTTCGCGCTGCGGATATTCTCGAAAATATCCATTGACAGCCACCAGAGCAGCCGGAACAATAGCACAAGGAAATGTTTTTCAACAAGCAGCATTTGCACTTTACGGGGATCGGCGGAATCGGCATGAGTGGCATCGCTGAGGTGCTGCTGAATCTCGGCTACACCATTTCCGGTTCGGACCAGAAGCTCTCCGCCACCACAGAGCGCCTGAGTTCGATGGGTGCCACCATCTTCGCCGGCCATGCTGCCCAAAATATCGCCGGTGCCCGCGCACTGGTAGTCACCTCCGCGGTGGATGAGAGCAATCCGGAAGTGATGGAAGCGCGCCGGATGCAAGTCCCGGTGATTCCGCGCGGCGAACTGCTGGCCGAACTAATGCGCCTGAAGTACGGAATCGCAGTCGGTGGAAGCCATGGTAAAACCACCACCACGTCTCTGCTTGCCACCGTGATGAACCACGCGGGGCTCGATCCAACGGTCGTAGTCGGTGGCAAAGTGGGCACCATGGGCGGCGCCAATGCGCGCGTGGGTAACAGCGATTTTTTGTTGGTGGAATCTGACGAAAGCGACCGCTCTTTCCTGAAGCTGGCTCCCATTCTGGCGGTGGTTACGAATATCGATCGCGAGCACCTGGATACGTACACTTCGCTTGACGATATCCGCGATTGCTTCACCGAATTCGTCAATAAAGTTCCTTTTTACGGCGCTGCCATCCTCTGCATTGAAGATGAGAATGTGCAAACTATCCTGCCGCGCGTGCGCCGCCGCACCGTTACTTACGGGCGCAGCGCGCAGGCCGATTATGAAGTGCTCGACGTCACCTGCGGCCAGTTCCATTCCGAATTCGAAGTGCGCACGCACGGCGAATCGCTCGGCAAGTTTCAACTGCAGGTGCCCGGCGAGCACAACGTTCTGAACGCGACCGCTGCCATTGCCGTGGCTAGGGAATTAGGCGTTGCCGCCGATGTCATCCGCGAAGGCCTAAGTCTCTTCACCGGCGTGCAGCGGCGTTTTGAAAAGCGCGGGACAGAGCGCGGAGTGACCGTGATCGACGATTACGGCCACCATCCGACAGAGATCCGTGCCACGCTCGATGCCGCCCGGCTCTGTGGATCGAAACGCGTTCACGTATTGTTCCAGCCGCATCGTTATACCCGCTCGGAGGCGCTGATGGATGACTTCGCGCGCGCATTTAATCAGGCGGACCGCGTGTTCTTCATGGATATTTATGCCGCCTCGGAAAAGCCCATTCCCGGCGTGACCGCGGAAGTAATGGCGGAGCGCACACGCCAATTCGGGCACCGTTCCGCTGAATACGTGGGCACTCTGGAAGCTGGCGTAAATGCCATTTCAAAAGGTCTGGAGCCGGAAGATCTGGTCATCACGCTGGGTGCCGGCAGCGTTACTCAAGCCGCTGACTTGATCCTGGAGAAACTCCGGCATGCCTAAGGTCGTCAAGCCAAAGCGTTTCCCGTGGCGTACGGCGTTCACGCTGGCGGCGTGGGGCATTGTGGCGGGTTCCACCGCGTACGCGGCCAAGCGCGTGCAGCAATTCGTCCTGGCCGATAAGCATTTTTCGCTGAACGCAGGCGCTGCAAGCATCAAGCTGGAAGGCGTCAAGTACGCATCGAAAGCGCGCCTTCTGCAAATGTTCTCTTCAGATTTGGGGTACAGTTCGTTCCGCACTCCCATGGCGGAACGCCGCCGCAGATTGCTGGCAATCGATTGGGTGGAGGACGCCTCCATCTCACGCCTATGGCCCAACCGGCTCCTGGTGCGGGTTACGGAGCGCAAGCCCGTGGCATTCGTCAATATGCCGAATGGGCAATATCTTCTGATTGACGCAGCCGGAGTTTTCCTCTCCGCGCCACTGAAATTCCGCTTCAATCTGCCCGTTCTGAGCGGCATTACTGAAGAGCAAACTGAGGCCGAACGCAGCGCCCGCGTTGGTGCCATGAGCAGCATGGTGACGGAATTGGGCGCGCAAGCAGCCATTATTTCCGAAATAAACACAGCCAGCCTGCAGGATCTCCGCGTGACTACCCAGATGGATCACCACGCCGTTGAGCTCTGGATGGGCGATCGTAACTTCGCCAGCCGCCTGGCAAACTTCACGCTGCATTATCCTGAAATCGCACGGACGTCGCCCACCGCGACCATTTTCGACCTTCGTCTGGATGACAGAATTACCACTAAATAAGGCTTGATTCGAATGAGCACAACATCATCACTCGCCGTTGGACTCGATGCCGGAAGCCGGTATACGCGCGCGGTAATCTGCAAACTCGAAAACGACCGCATGCGGTTTCTGGGCTGCGGGATGGTGGAATCGAAAGGCTGGCAGAAGAGCCGCATTACGGATCAGCAGGCGGTTTCACATTGCATTCTGGACGCGGTGCAGCAGGCCGAATCCATGGCGCACACGCTGGTGGAATCCGTCACGGCCAGCTTCGGCGGCCTGACCGTCCGTGGTGCCAGCACTCGCAGCAAGTACGAATTGGGCCGCCCGCGCGAAATCAGCCAGCCCGATATCAACGCCGCCCTGAAGCGTGCCTCCCGCGTGCAAATGGCGGAAGACCG
>JAYTGM010000548.1:0-8713 GCA_043733425.1 Terriglobia bacterium | reverse complement strand
TCCCGCTCCTGCAACGTTTAAGATGGGACCGGAGACGTCCATGTCACTCAATCTCATCAAAGACATCAAATCTGCTCTTGCGAACCTGAACCCCACTGAGGTGCGCCGCCTGTCTGAAAGAACAGTGTCAATCGGCGTGTCCGCTGCGTCTGAATCCACGTATGCTTTGCTCGAAAAGTTCCTGACCGGCGCGGGCGGCACCGGATCGGCCCGCCATATCCACCGGGTCAGCGCCAATTCAGCACTGGATCTGCATGATGTTGTCTTATGTGCGGAAGGAACGCCTTGCCCCCCCGGCGCGTTCGTCTTTTTCCCCAACATGCCCCACCAGACGATCGAAGCGATTCTCGACGCGAAACAGGAACTGGAAATTCCGCTTGCCCGGCAATTTCCCGTCTTTCGCCAAACCGTGCTTACGCGTATTATCCAGCGCACCTCACGTGAGAACGCCATGTTCTCCATCGTCACTGCTCTGCCGAACGTAGTCCCCAACCTTCTGGAACTCCCTTGGACCGTGGGGGAATTCGCCACCGACACTGCCTTTCTCACCATTAATCAGGTGCGGATGGCATTTCTGATTGCAGCGGCGAATGGTAAGCCCGTCGGCTATGCGGAGCAGAAACTGGAGTTGGCTTCAATCGCCGCGGGCGCTTTCGGCTGGCGCGCCCTCGCCCGGGAGTTGATAGGGAAAATCCCGCTTGGCGGAGGCCTCATCCCCAAAGCGGCCATTGCCTTCGCGGGTACTTATGTGGTGGGGCTCGGTTTGGAGCGGCTTCATCGAACCGGCTCGTCCCTGGGCCGCAATGAAGCCAAAGTTGCCTATGCCCAGGCGCTTGAAAAGGGGAAGGGAATCGCTAAATCTCTGATTGCCGGAATCAAACCCGGTGCTAAAAAACGAAACGCGGCCTAGCCTGCGATCGTCGTGATGATTGATAATATGATCTTTTGGAGAACCTCTGCTATGTCTGCCATTCGAATCGTTCTTGCCACCTCGGCATTCGCCATGCTTCTTCCTGCGGATACGCTAACACTCCGTAATGGCAGTGTTGTGGAAGGAAATTATTTGGGGGGCACAGCGCGTGAAATCCGGATGGAGGTGGGAACGCACATCCAAAATTTCCCTGTGGATTCCATTGTCGGCATTCAATTTAGTGGCGGGAACAACACGGGTGCGTTTCGCCCGGAAGCTCAGTCCTCTTCATCCAACTATCCGCCACCTCCGCCACCTCAGAATTATCCGCCAAACCAGTCGTCGAACTACGGTATCGAAATCCCCGCTGGCACCCAGCTCACCGTCCGCATGATCGATTCGGTGGATTCTGAGGTTTCCCGCATGGGCGAAACCTTCCGAGCCAGCATCGATGAACCCGTGATCGTGAATGGGCAGACACTAATCTCGCGCGGTGCTGACGTAGTCGCGCGGCTGGTAGACGATCAGAAGTCCGGCAAAATTCAAGGCCGCACTACTCTGAAACTGATTTTGACTTCAGTAACGGTGAATGGCCGCCCCGTTGAGATTTCAACGCAAGACGTCATCAAGGAAAGCGGTTCGCGCGGAGCCCGCAGCGCTAAAGTAATCGGTGGCACAGCAGCCCTCGGAGCCATCATTGGCGGGATCGCGGGCGGTGGCAGAGGTGCCGCTATCGGGGCGGGTTCCGGTGCCGCGGTGGGAACCGGTGCTCAGGAAGTGACCGGTGGACAACGGGTTCGTATACCCTCTGAGACCCGGCTTGTGTTTACGTTGAGTTATAGCGTGCGGGCCTAAGTGGCAGCCGACCCGAATGCGGGGGTCCCCGCGTCAAAGCCCGTTGCTGTTGTTACCGGCGCAAGCCGCGGTATCGGTCGTGCCATTGCGCTCGAGCTTTCGAAAACCCATTCCGTGGTCGCCACCTATCGGGGCCGCTTGGATGCCGCTCAGTCTCTCGAAGAGCAGACCGGGTGCGCGATTACCGCCTGCGATGTGTCCGTTGCCGCTGACCGCGAGGCTCTGATTGACTTTACTCTCCAGCGGTTCGGTCGAATCGATTTGTTGGTCAATAATGCCGGGATGGCACCGCGCGTACGCGCCGATATCCTGGACAGCACCATGGAAAGTTTTGATGAATTGATTGCGGTGAATCTGCGGGGCCCGCATTTCCTCACCCAGCTTGCTGCCCGTTACATGCGCAGCCAACGTTCCGGCCGCATCGTTTTTGTCACATCGATCTCTTCCTACACAGCCTCTGTAAACCGTGCCGAGTATTGCATTTCAAAGGCAGCGCTCAGCATGTCGGTCGCTCTTTGGGCTGCCCGCTTGGCCGAAGATGGCATTCCGGTTTTCGAAATCCGTCCCGGGATTATCCGAACCGATATGATTGCGAAGGTCGAGCAGGTGTATGAGGAAAAGATCGCCTCAGGCCTCCTCCCCCAGCGCCGCATGGGCGAAGGGTCCGATATTGCCCAAGCCGTTCGTGCCATTGCCGAGGGACACCTCGATTATTCTACCGGCCAGGTCATCAACGTGGACGGCGGTTTTCATCTCCGCACCTTGTAAAGGCGAGGTTTTCGGGTTCCGCTGTCAAAATGTTATCCTTAAGTTTCAACGTATTAATCCCTGAGGTAAATCCGAATTGGCAACATTGGTAGAAGGCTGTAAACATTCCCTGGAAGTCAGCATCCCGGTCGACGCCGTCCAGCAGGAAACTGAAAAGGCTGTCGAATCGTTTCAGAAGCGCGCTCGTATACCGGGCTTCCGTCCCGGCAAGGCCCCCGCGACCCTGATCCGGAAGCACTTCGAAGGCGATATCCGTCAACAGGTGTTTGAAAATCTGGTTCCACGCTTTCTTGATGAACAGATCAAACTGGAAAAGCTTCAGCCCATCGCGCGCCCCAGCATCTCAGATGTTCATTTTCTTCCCGACCAGCCGATTCGCTTTAAAGCCGAGTTCGAAACTTCTCCGCAGATTGAGATGGGTTCCTACCGGGGCCTGAAAGTCGAATACGCGGAACCTGTCATTTCCGATCAGGATGTTGCTGAGCGCGTCGATCAGATCCGCGATAGCAAGAGCACTTTCGTCAACGAAGATCCGCGACCGCTGGTTGACGGCGATCACTCAGTAATCTCGCTTGAAAGCATCGGTGGCGTGGATGAGCCCGTTAAGACGGATGAGATTACCATCGAAGTCGGCGGCAAGGATACCCTCGAAGGATTCTCAGAAAACCTCCGCGGCATGACGCCCGGCGATGAGAAGGATTTCGATGTTGCCTATCCCGAAGATTACGGGCAGGATAAACTGGCTGGCAAGACCGTACGCTTTCACTGCATTTTGAAAGGATTGCGAAGAAAAGAGCTACCCGAATTGAACGATGAGTTCGCTCAGGATCTCGGCGATTATCGCAGTGTAGACGAACTGCGTGATGCCGTGCGCAAGAGCATCTTCTCGCACAGGGAGACCGAAGCTCAGGAAGCTGCAAAAAACAAATTGGTTGATTTATTGGTAGATAGCCATGAATTTCCGGTTCCCGAAGTGTTCGTGGAGCACCAAATTCGTGAGCGGTTAGAGCAGAGCCTCCGTGCTCTTGCAGGTCAGGGTGTAGATCCCGAATCGCTAAAGCTGGATTGGGAGAAAATCAAGGAAACGCAACGGGAACGCGCTACGCGGGAAGTAAAAGCGTCTCTTCTTCTTGATTCAGTAGCCCAAAAAGAATCGATCTTCGCCACCAAGGAAGAGGTGGATCGGGAAGTGGAGCGCCTCGCCCGCCAGGAACGCGAGCCTATGCTTTCGCTGCGGCCCAAGCTCGAAAAGAACGGGACTCTTGGGCGGATCGCTTCGCACATCCAGACCAGCAAGACACTACAGTTTTTGTTCGATAACGCCGAAAAGACCTTAGCGTCTTAAAAACAAATGCGTCGTTGATTACAGTTCAGCTTCGGGTCATAATGAGAGTGGTTCTTCTAGAGTTAGCTGTGATCTCAAACCTTTACCCTGTAACGGAGTTTCAGGTGAGTCCCGCCAGAAAAAGGAGATTTGCATGAAGCGCGCCGGATCGGACGATACACTCCGTTGTTCTTTTTGTCATAAGAGCCAGGATGTTGTCGGCAAGCTCATCTCCTCACCCAGCGATTATCCCCGCGCCTACATTTGCGATGAGTGCATTGGTGTTTGCAATTCTATTCTGGAAGACGATAAGCCGGATCAACCTGCTGCAGGTCCCCAAAAGCTTCCCAAACCACTCGAAGTAAAAGAATTCCTGGATCAATATGTAATCGGGCAGGATGCTACAAAAAAGAAGCTTGCCGTCGCGGTTTATAACCACTGCAAGCGCATCCATATGAACAAGTTGCGCAACAGCGATGTCGAGCTTTCGAAGTCCAACATCATGCTCATCGGCCCCACGGGCACGGGCAAAACCTTGATGGCCCAGACTTTGGCGCGCATCCTGGACGTGCCCTTTGCCATTGTCGATGCCACTACTTTGACCGAAGCTGGCTACGTCGGCGAAGATGTCGAAAATATTATCCTCAAACTTCTGCAAGCCGCTGATGGCGATGTGCAAAAAGCGCAGCAGGGCATCATCTATATCGATGAGATTGATAAAATCTGCCGGAAAGACGAAAATCCGTCCATTACCCGCGATGTTTCCGGGGAAGGTGTCCAGCAGGCTCTCCTCAAAATTCTCGAAGGCACCATCGCGAACGTTCCGCCGCAAGGTGGCCGCAAGCACCCGCATCAGGAATTTACGCCCATCGATACTTCAAACATTCTGTTTATTTGCGGTGGCGCGTTCGTCGGCCTCGATAAAGTGATTTCGCGCCGTGTCGGCAAAAAGTCGATTGGGTTTCTCGAAGAGCCGGTTTCGCATAGTGGCCACCGGTCCGGCGCAATCGGCATCAATGCGCAGCGTGAAAATGACTTGCTTCAACAACTCCAGCCCGCCGATTTGATGAAGTTCGGGTTCATTCCGGAATTTATTGGCCGTATTCCGGTAATCGCCACCCTCGAAGATCTTGATAAGCAGGCTCTCGTTCAAATTCTCACCAAGCCCAAAAACGCTATTATCAAGCAATATCAGAAGCTTTTCGAATTCGAAAATGTGCGCCTGAAATTCGCTGACGACGCTCTCGATGCCATAGCGACGCTCGCGATGGAGCGTAAGGTGGGCGCGCGCGGCCTTCGAATGATTCTTGAAGAGTTGATGCTCGATTTGATGTACTACCTTCCGTCTTACAAAAAAGTCCGGGATTTCACCGTGACCCGTGAAATGGTAACCTCACAGAAGATCAGCCTTACCTTGCTTGAAAAGGCTGGCTAGAACCGGAACCGTCTGTGTTCCGCATCTCCCGCCCGCTTTCCAAAATTCTTTCTAAACTCCATGCTTACCTCTAAAGAAAAATCCGACACAAAACGCCTGCCGATGATGCCCATTCGGGACGTCGTTATCTTTCCCTACATGATGACTCCGTTCGTTGTTGGCCGTGAGTCCAGTGTGCGCGCCCTGGAAGAAGCGATGTCGGGCAACAAGCAGATCTTCCTTGCTACCCAGCACGATGCCTCAATCGACGAGCCTTCGCCGAATGAAATCTTCAACGTCGGGACCGTCGTCAACATCGTACAGAGCCTCAAGCTTCCTGACGGAAACATCAAAGTCCTTGTCGAAGGTGTCGAACGCGCCAAAGTGGTCTCAGTTTCAGATGAAGACGGCTTCTTCCGCGCCGTCGTTCGCACTGTCAGCTACAAGATTGAAGCCGGCGCTCAACTTGAAGCTCTTGTGGGCCGCGTCACCACGCTGTTCGAACAGTACGTCAAGCTCAGCCAGAACCTCAATTATGAGCAGATGATCTCCGCCATTCGCGTGGACGATCCAGGCAAGCTTTCCGATACCGTCGGTGCCAACCTGCAGCTCACCATTGAAGAGAAGCAGGATCTGCTGGAGGTTTTCGACCCCATCGAACGCCTTACCCGCGTGGCGGAGATGCTCGATATCGAGATCGAAAAGCTCAATGTCGACCGCACTGTCCAGGGCCGCGTCAAGCGCCAGATGGAGAAGGCGCAAAAAGAGTATTACCTTAACGAAAAAATCAAGGCCATTCAGAAAGAACTCGGCCGCGGCGAAAAGAGCGAAATCGATGAGCTCAAGAAGCGCATCGAAGCCGCCGGCATGACGAAAGATGCCGCCGAAAAAGCAACCGCCGAACTGAAGCGTCTGGAAAATATGCCGCCCATGTCGGCGGAATCCACCGTTTCCCGCAATTATCTCGATTGGCTGCTTGCCGTACCGTGGAAAAAGCGCTCCAAGGAAATCCGCGATCTTAAATTTGCCGAACAGGTGCTCGAAGCGGACCACTACGGTCTTGAAAAGATCAAAGATCGCATCCTTGAATTCCTTGCCGTCCGGCGCTTGGTAAAGAATCCAAAGGGCTCCATCCTCTGCTTTGTCGGGCCTCCGGGCGTCGGTAAGACCTCTCTCGGGATGTCGGTGGCGAAAGCAACAGGCCGCAAATTCGTTCGTATGTCGCTCGGCGGCGTGCGCGACGAAGCGGAAGTGCGCGGCCATCGCCGCACTTACATCGGTGCGTTACCCGGCCAAGTCATTCAAATGATGAAAAAGGCCGGCACCAAGAATCCGGTCTTCATGCTCGATGAAATCGACAAGATGGCGATGGATTTCCGCGGCGACCCCTCCTCGGCGCTGCTCGAAGTCCTCGATCCCGAACAGAATTTCATGTTTGTCGATCATTATCTCGACGTGGAATACGATCTGAGCCAGTGTTTCTTCATCGCCACCGCAAACGTGCTGCACACCATCCCGGCCGCCCTTCAGGACCGCATGGAAGTGATTCGTCTCTCCGGTTACACGGAGCTTGAAAAGCAGGAAATCGCCAAGCGATTCCTGGTTCGCAAGCAGATGGAACAAACCGGCCTCACTCCGAAGGAAATCGAGTTCACCGATGACGGCATCAACGGCTTGGTTCAGTACTATACGCGGGAAGCCGGCGTTCGTAACCTGGAACGGGAAATCGGTAACGTCTGCCGTAAAATAGCGCGCAAAATCGTCGATAGCGAAGGTTTGAAGCCGAAATCGACTTCACCTACCGTGATCACAACTGATAAATTGATCGAACTCCTCGGTCCGTTGAAGTATCGCGATCTGCAGGCCAGCAAGAAAAACGAAATCGGCGCGGCTACGGGCCTCGCCTGGACCGAAGTCGGCGGTCAGATCCTCACCATCGAAGCAACCCTGATGGATGGAAAAGGAAAGCTCACTATAACCGGAAAGCTTGGTGATGTGATGCAGGAATCCGCCCAGGCTGCCATGAGTTACGTCCGCTCTCGCGCTCACCAACTCGGGCTCCCGCGCGATTTCTATCGCAACCTGGATATCCACCTCCACATCCCGGAAGGAGCGATTCCGAAAGATGGTCCCTCAGCCGGCATTACCATGGCCACCACCATCGTCAGCGCGCTCACCAGCATCCCGGTTCGCGGCGATATCGCGATGACGGGCGAAATCACGCTTCGCGGTAAAGTGCTGCCCATTGGCGGTCTGAAAGAAAAACTTCTGGCTGCGCACCGCCATGGCATCAACGAAGCCATCATGCCGAAGGATAACGAAAAAGATCTTCCGGATATTCCGGAAACTCTTCGCAATGTCATGAAACTCCACTTCGTCGATTCCATGGATGACGTTCTCAGAATTGCGCTCGAGCGCGAACCGATCTCGCTCCCCTTACCCGCTCCGACGGCTATGGATTTTCTCACTAAAGCCGAAGAACGGGCGCATTGATCTTTCCTTGCCTTCCGGTCATACGGGGTGTTTCGCACCCCTTATGGTTCGGATTGGTGTAAAATTTTGGAAGCAGAGTTTGTAGTTAGCGCGAACCAGCCGGAGCAGTTTCCAGCAGACCACCTCCCGGAAATCGCATTTCTGGGCCGCAGTAATGTTGGCAAATCCAGTCTTATCAATGCTCTTATCGGCCAGAGGAAGTTGGCTTTCACCAGCAGTACTCCCGGTCGTACTCAAACGATCAACTTTTACCGGGTCGAACATCGTATTTATTTCGTCGATTTGCCCGGCTACGGTTATGCCCGGGTACCTAAGGGCTTCCAGAATCAATGGAAGGAATTAATCGATCAGTATCTTGAAAATCGTCCCACACTCCTTCTTTCTTTTCTGATCCTCGATGCAAGGCGAGCCTGGATGGAGAAAGATTTAGGGCTCAAAGAGTGGCTGGAATCACAGAATCGGCAATACTTGGTCATCGTGACCAAAATGGATAAATTGAACCAAGCGGATCAACAGCGCAGTCTAGCTGCGGTCTCTAAGATCGTGCCTGACCCGCTGCCGTTCTCGGCCATCACGGGCCGTGGAGTGAGGGAAATTTGGCAAGCGATAACGAAAACACGACAACTCAAGTAGCACCCCCCCCGCAAGAGAAGAACACCACACAGGACCGGAGCACTTCAGTCCTGAACCGGCTCCCCCACGCCGAGCGCGCCCAGACTTCTGACAAGGTACACGGCGATAAGCTCGATTCCAGCCCCCAGGAAAAACCCTCTGAGCAGGCTGGCAACGTGCATTCCGCTGAAGTCAATACCGCGGAATTGACCGGTGCCGATCAGGGCGGCATTCCTCCTATTGCCGCTCCTACAGGCGGTGCCAGCCCCAGCCACGTGCAGCGGCGCAAGACCGCTCAGGCGAAAAACGGGTCTCCCACTCTGGATTTAGTCGAGCT
>JAYTGM010000547.1:0-3197 GCA_043733425.1 Terriglobia bacterium | reverse complement strand
GTTGAGCGGTGAACCCTCGCAACAAGAAGCGGCACCCTACGAACCAACGCGCACTATGCTTCCCGACCGCTTCGGCGCTCTTGAAATTGAAGTATCCGACTTGCGGGAACGGGTGCGCCGCCTGGAAGAGTTACTCGAAAATTACGGGGGGGAACGAAATGGAAGTATTTGTTGAGCACCTGGGTGCGGTTCAATTCACTATCAAAGCACGCCAGCACACAATCGTCAGCGACCAGCCAGAAAAAGATGGCGGTTTCGATGAGGGCATGACCCCGCCGGAACTCCTGCTGGCTTCACTTGGTTCCTGCGCCGCTTACTACGCGGCTCAGTATTTGCGGAAACACCAGTTGGCGAAAGAAGGAGTACGGGTTCGCGTGACAGCCGACAAGATCAAGGATCCACCCCGTCTGGGTAACTTTCGAATTGAGGTAGATACGCCGCTTGCGCTGAATATTGAACAGCAAAAGGGCATGGAGGAATCGGTGCTTCATTGTCTGATTCACAACACCCTGCTTCATCCTTCGCAAATCGAGCTTGCGATCAAGATGCCAGCTGAACGGTCTTCGTAGCCATCAAGATACCGCGAATGACTGAATCGCTACTCCTCTAAAGCACGGGCGAATCGTTCCCCAGCAACGCCCGCCTCACGATTTTAATCGGAGGGAACCCTTCTTTCATGAATCGGTTGTGGAATTCTTCAAGCGAGAAATCTTTGCCTTTCATCGCTTTATAATCTTCACGCAACTTCAGAATCTCAAGCTTGCCCAGCGTGTAATACAGGTACGTAGGGTCAGATGTCCCGCGCTTGGTTTCGCGCTCTCCGTTCGCGCGCGAGGCATAACCCTCTTTCACGAAGAAATCGATTCCCTGCTCCATGGTCATCTTGCCCGTGTGCATCTGAATGCCGACAATGAACCGCGCATTGCGCAGCAGTGCGTCCTGCAACTGGCCCAAGCGCAGCTTCAGGTCTCCCCCGCCATAGCCTTCATCGAGCATCATCTGTTCCGAATAATGCGCCCAGCCTTCCGCATTGCTGCTGGCACCCAGCAGCTTGCGCACTTTCGATGGCACGTTCTGCATCCAAAGAAACTGCACATAGTGGCCGGGGTAAGCTTCATGCACGGCTGTGCTGATGATGGTGCCGCGGTTGAACCCCGACATGTGTTCTTCCGTCTGCTTGGCGCTCCACCCTTTTTCAGGAAGCGTCACGTTGAAGAATGCTTCCTTAGCCGTTTTCTCATAAGGCCCCGGCGTATCCATGGAGGCGAAGGTCAGTGCGCGCAAGAAGGGCGGCGTCTCTTCCAGAATCGGCCTTACAGGCGAGGGGATGGTGATGATGTGCTTCGATTGAATGAAATCGGCTAAGCCGCCCAGCGTGTCCCGAAAGGTTTGCAGAAGCTTGTCCGGCGCGGGGTGGTCCCGGTTGGTCTCTTCCAGAATCTGGGCGGCCGTCCGTTTCGGATCCACTTTCGTTGCCACTTCTTTAAACGCCTTCTGGTTCTCGCGCAGGTTGCGCATGCCAATTTCTAAAAGACGGTCCAAGGGGATATCCACCATCTCTTCATAGCTCAATTTCTTGCTGAACAGCTCCGCGCCCAAACGGAAATCGCCCTTCGATTTCGGCAGCAATTCGGTCTTCAAATAAAGCTCATACTGCTTCAACGAATCGATGACCAACGTGTTCATCTTTTTGAAGTCAGACAGTAAAGTCTGATCGGTCACCTTGTTGAAAGCAAGGGGCACATCGCTCTCAAAGAAGCTGATGATGCCAGGCATCTGTTCCAGAGCAATTTCGGTATAAATCCTGGGAGGATTCGACAAGTTGGCACGAGCCGCTTCAAACACGGCCGGCATCTGACGTTCCCGCGCGATCACGCTCCGGAGCCGCTCTTCGGGCGAGGCGAAGTTGCGGCTGATCAGCGTAAAAATGCTGCTCGAAACTCCGCTTGAATACCGGTCCGGGTTCTTCTCCCAACTCCGAACCTGCTCCAGATCTAGCAGCGTGGCGCGAATATCGTTCAAGACCAGATCGCGGTCCGCCGTGTCAGAGGAAGTCTTCACCGCTATCGCACTGAAGGTCTTCTCGGCCTGGCGAAGAGCGGCAATCCGCTCCTCCACGGAAGCTTTGGAATACTCTTCCAGCGTGCGGTCATACTGGTGAAACCCGGCCTGCGTGCCATCGCTGGGGCGGTACTTAAAATAGACATCGTCGAAATAACGGTCTACCTGTTCGGTAAGTGTCTGCGCATTCAGAAGAGACGTCATGGAGAGAGCCAGCAAGAGATACCGCATCTCTCTACGTTATGATGTTTCGTTCCCATGCGGAAAATTCCTCTAATTTACGTGCTCGCCATTGCCGCCGCGCAGGGCGCATCTTATCCCGACCCGGTCAGCGCCAGTTTCACAATTCCTCAGTTCCGCTTTTCGAGCGGCGAAACACTCAATGGCCTAAAGCTGCACTACACCACCATCGGTAAGCCGAACGGCAACAATGCGGTGTTGATCCTGCATGGCACGGGCGGTTCCGGGCGCGGCTTTCTTTCCGAGCGCTTCGGCGGCAATCTGTTCGGCCCAGGCCAGCCTCTTGATGCCAACAACTACTTCATCATTCTGCCGGATGGCATCGGGCATGGCGAATCGAGTAAGCCCTCCAATGGTTTGCACGCGCGCTTCCCGCGCTACCGCTATGCCGATATGGTGAGTTCGCAATACACGCTGGTCACGCAAGCTTTGGGCGTGAAGCACCTTCGCCTGGTGATGGGAACTTCCATGGGCGGAATGCACTGCTGGATGTGGGGTGAGCGCTACCCGGGTTTTGTGGACGCTCTCTTCCCCCTGGCCAGCGCACCGGTTCCCATCGCGGGGCGCAATCGCATGATACGCCGCACAATTATCGATTCCATCCGCAACGACCCGGAGTGGAAAGAAGGCGATTACGGCGCACAGCCGCACGGCCTGACCACTGCCATGTACGGCCTGATGTTCATGTTGAGCGTGCCGCTTGAGTGGCATGCCGAAGCACCAACTCTGGCGGAAGCAGACCGTTTCTTTGACGATTGGATCCGAGCGCGCCGCGCCAGCTACGATGCAAACGATTTGCTGTATCAGTTCGAAGCCTCTGAAGACTACGACCCTTCAAGCGGCCTGGAGAAGATCACGGCAAGGCTTTTCGCCGTGAACTCCGCAGACGATCAGGT
>JAYTGM010000546.1:0-3197 GCA_043733425.1 Terriglobia bacterium | reverse complement strand
GCTGCGTCTTCACCGGCATTCCCATTGTGGATCAGCAGGTTTACGATACCGAAGCCGGTTGGATCGCCCGGTATCATGAGCCGGGCATCCGATCTTACGATCGCTTTATCGCCATCAATCGAAAAATTGAACAGACCTTTATAGAGAAATATGGCATTCCCGCTGACAAGATCGATATGATCTATCACTCCGTGAATCTAAGCACCCTGGGACCCGCCCAGCGAACCGTCGAAGAGCGTCGCGACTATCGTTCCAAGTGCCAATTGCCTGAGGGAAAGCAAATCTTCGGCTGGGTAGGAAGATTCACTTCTCAAAAGCGCCCTTTGCAGTTTCTGCAATTTGTTCTTGAAGCCAGTGCCGCAGACCCGAACCGCCATTTCGTGATGATCGGCGATGGCGAATTAGGAGCGGAGTGCGACCGCTTCATAGCGCGGAATGCAATGAACAGCGTCACTCGTATCCGCTTTTCAGACCGCATGGGAGAACTATTCGCCGTAATGGATGGCCTGCTGGGAGCCTCCGTATACGAAGGGTTGCCTATTAGCATGCTGGAGGCTCTCGCAATGGGCGTTCCTATTTATTCCACCGACGTGGGCGATGTTGGCCTTGTGCTTACCGATTATGACGCGGGTTGCGTCACCCCAGCGGAGTGGGATGGGGAGCGATACCTCGCCGGGTTTGAGAGTTGGATTCTTTCCCTTCCGCCATATCGCAAAAACTCTCAAGCGGCGGCTCCGCAGGTGCGGAAACGATTCGGAAGCGCGGCCGTGGCCGAGGAGTATGAGCGATGCTTCAACAAAGCGTGGCAGCAGAGCGGCAAATGCTATACTGCAGAGTCCGTGAACCACCCGATTTCATTGTGAGAAAACTCTCAATAACGGTCTCAACCGCTTTTCTACTAACCGCCCAATTCAGTGCCATCGCTCAAAATGGCACGCTTCCCTCTCAGCGTCTTGGCACGGACGATCTGGTGCAAGTGCAGGTCTTGAACTTTCCAGAGTTCTCTCGCGCTGTTCGCGTGGGGTCCGATGGCACAATCAGCCTTCCCCTCATGAGGCAACCGCTCAAGGTACGGGGCAAGTTGCCGGTGGAAGTAGAAACACAGGTACGTGATACGCTTCGCACGGAAGATTTGGTGGTGAACCCGACTGTCACCGTAACGGTTGTGGAATATGCCAGCCACCCGGTCAGCGTACTCGGTGCAGTGAAAAACCCGCTGATTTTTCAAGCTGTTGGTGTGGTGACTCTTTCAGACGCCATTATTCGGGCTGGCGGATTCACGTCGGATGCCGGTCCGGAAATATTGCTCACTCGTCGTGAACCGGATGCCCCCACGGACCAGGTGATACCAACCCGGCATATTCTGATCCGCACATTGTTGCAATCCGATTCAAACGAAGGCAACGTTGTGCTTACTGGGCATGAAGAAATTCGCGTACCTCCGGCAGGCAAGCTTTATGTGCTTGGTGATGTCAGAACCCCGGGTCAGTATCCGGTACTGGATCAGACAGACACCACGGTTCTAAAAGCGCTCTCTTTATCTGGCGGGCTAGGCTCCTCGCCTTCAAAAGAAGCCTGGGTGATCCGGCGCGACGAAGTGACAGGAACCAAACAACGGATTTCAATTGATCTGAAAGCGATCCTGGAACGCCGCGTGGCCGACTACCCGCTCGTCCCGGACGATATCCTGTATGTTCCGGATAACCGGAAGCGCAAAGAAACGCTAGCGATTCTGGACCGCATCGTTACCTTCGGCGCGGCCATTGGAACGGGACTGATTATCTACTCGGCAGGCCGATAATGAAGAAGCTAACAAAGCAAAATTGGAAACTGGCAGTGGCAGGCATCCTGGCGCTGACCTTGCATGCGCAACAGCTGGAAACATTGAAGATCACGGTCCTTGAAGGCAAAGGTTCAGTAAACAGCATCAAAAAAAATCAGGGAAGCTCAATTGTGGTGGAAGTTCGGGACGAAGCCGACCGGATTGTACCTACGGCGCGGGTACAATTTTCTACTCCCGCCACCGGGCCTAGCGGCGAAGTGGGCGGCCGTCATACGTTTCTCGCCTGGACCGATACCGAAGGGCGGGCTCATGTGGATAATCTGGTGCCCAACGCTTTGCCTGGGTCGTTCCCGGTAACTGTGGAAGCGCGCTTCGCGGGCCGCACGGGTACCGCAACATTTAACGAAGAAAACAGCGCGTCGGTCATTCAGGTAGCACGTACCTACACGGTTAACAAGCCGAGTCATAAAGTTCGCAATGTGCTGATTGTTGCCGGCATTGTGGCGGCGGCCGGCTTGGCTATTGGGCTTTCCCTGGCGCTAGCGGGCGGAAGCAGTGCGGCGGTTTTTGCGCCCACGCCTACCACTATTGGCATCGGCGGCATTTCGGTTGGCGGTCCCAAATGAAGCTCTCACTGGCAATCGTCTTTGCATCGCAGCTATTCGCTGCGGGACCCACCGGTCCCACCGCTGGCTTCATCCTAGACAGCAGAACCTCCACCATCCGTTCCATGACCGGCGTGCCCGGTGCTTTGCGGTTAGCTGACCCGGTTGCGCTGCCATTCAGCATTTCCGCTGCGGAGTTTAGCTCGGGCGGTGACCTCGCGGTTGTCTTAACAACGGATCAGCCACAGCATCTTGCAGTGGTCAGTTTGCTGGGCTCTTCCGCTCCAGCCATTGCCGATTTAGGTGAACTATCGGACGGCACGCGCATTCTCGCCTTGAATGCAAAGGGAACCGCAGCGATCATTTATTCCGCTCTCCTTCAGCAGTTGCGCTTTGTGAGCGCGCTGAACGGGAATCCTGTTTTATCGTCGCCAATTTCGACAGCGGCGCTGGCCGGCTCCGTAAGCGCGGGAGTTCTAGATGAAGCCGGGTCGTGCGCCGTTCTGGGCACCGGTTCGGTGGAGACGCTGTGTTCGGATGGTGCCTCGCGCCGGGTGTTACCGGAAGCTGCCTTCAACGTGACTGCAATGGTGTTTTTAAATGGCAACCGGGACCTTTGGGTGGCTGATGCAGCGGGCAAGCAGGTGCTTCGTGTGAGCAATTATGCTCAGCAAGCCGTACCCACGGTTTTCGCCTCCGAAGCCGATGGAGTGCAACGGCCCGTGGCATTGGCAATCTCACCAAATGGCCAGGTGCTGGTAGCCGATTCTGGTGCCGCCGCGATTTTTGTCATTGATTCTGCCGCGCCG
>JAYTGM010000545.1:0-8738 GCA_043733425.1 Terriglobia bacterium | reverse complement strand
CCTCCGCACCACGCTCCAAAGCGGGCGCCTGGCTGTAGCAGGGCAATAAAGCCGCAACAGAGGCAAGGCAAATCCAATGTCTCAAGCTAAATTTCCGCCTCCAGTTTTGAACAAGATCCCTGTGATATAGTAACGCCCATAATTCGCCCCAGTGGGCCAGAAGGATTTCAATCATGCCAGGTTTGCACCGTCTTCTCGCGCTGTCTCTACTCTCGTCTCTCTTGCTTGTGGGCCAATTGAATAGAGGGTCAATTACCGGAACCGTTACCGACAGTTCCGGCGCCGTTGTACCGATTGTCAAGATCTCCATCCGCAACAGTGCAACGGGCGCGCTCTACGAAACAGTCACCAACGACAATGGGCAATACAACGCTCCCAATTTGCCAACGGGCGAATACGTGGTGGTGTTCGAATCCCCCAATTTCAAACGGTTGGAACGCAAGGGCGTCGACTTGGGAGTGACTCAAGTTTTGCGTGTTGATGGAACGCTGGAAGTTGGTTCGGCGACTGAGTCTGTTTCCATCAGTGCGGATATTCCGCACCTGCAAACGGATAGCGCGGAAGTGGGGACCAGTCTCAGCAACAAAGAGTTGATCGATCTGCCGCTCTCGTTTGCGGGCGCTCGCATCGCCGAAAGCTTTGCCTATTTGGTGACACCGGGAGTCTCAGGAAATAGCTGGACCAGCAATATCAATGGAAGCACCAGCTTTTCGAAAGAATCCTTGCTGGACGGCGCTACCGTGACTACCTATCTCGCCGGGCACTTTAGTGAATCCAGCGTGTCCATTGAAGCCCTTCAGGAGTTAAAAATTCAAACTAGCGGAATGTCGGCTGAGTTCGGGCGCGCCCAGGCAGGCGTTTTTAACTACGTGATGAAGTCGGGCGCCAACCAGTGGCATGGCAGCGCCTACGGGGCACTCCGCAACGAAGCATTCAACGCCAACACCGCTGCCAATAAATTCGCAGGCCGCCGACGTGGCCTGGACCGCCGCCAGAATTTTGCCTTCAGCGCAGGCGGGCCCATAACAATCCCGAAGCTTTACAACGGTAAGAACAAGACGTTTTTTTACTCAACGTTCGAAGAGTACCGTGAGCGCCTGGGGGGGTTCGCTTCCCCGAATACAACCGCGCCTCAGCCGGAGTTCCTTAACGGCGACTTCAGCCGCCTGCTTGGGCCGTCAACGGAACAGACCGACGCCCTCGGCCGGCCGGTGCTTCGCGGCGCCATTTACGATCCAAACACCTTTCGTCAACTGGACAACGGCCGCTGGATTGGAGAAATGTTCCCCGGTAACAGGATTCCTTCCTCACGGATTAGCCAGGTGTCACAGAATCTCAACGGTATCCTCAGAAAAGGTTATCTGCCCACAGTTCGTAACCCTGACGGCACTATCCCGCTTACCAACAACGCGATTCGCCCTCTTGCCGGCACGCCTGAGTTCGATCAGTATCAGTTTTCGACAAAGATCGATCAAAACATTAGTTCAGCGCACAAGCTTTCCGGTTCGTTTAGCTTCAACAAGCGCCCTCGCCTTCTGCTGGATCAGACGCGCCTCTGGAATCCGGATGACCCCACGGGAGGCGTTCTCACCAGTGCGCGGCGCCAGACAATCAAGAGCGAGTTGGTGCGCCTCTCCCACGATTGGAGCGCCACTACGCGAGTGCTGAACACGTTCACCGTGTACTACAACCGCATGGCGAACCCGAATGTCGGAGCTTACAAAGACATTGATGGCGCCAAGCAATTAGGCATTAAGAATCTGTCCACGTTCGGGTTCCCGAATATAGATTTCGGCGGCGGACCGTACGTCGGCCTCACCAATGTTGGCGATCCACAAAATGATTTTCAGGTCTATATGGGATACGGCTTGATCGATACTTTGAGCTTCTCGAAAGGGCGTCACTTCATGAAGGCGGGAATAGATCTTCGCCGCAATCATTTGAATACCCGTCCAACCCAGGGCGGCGGGTTCAATTTTAATGCGCGTGCCACAGCTATCCCCAACGAGACTTTCTCTGGAAACCAAACCGGCTATGCGTTCGCCAGTTACCTGCTGGGAATTGTGGACAGCGCCTCATTAAGCGATCCCGTCGGTTTAGGTGGACGCCGCATTTACAACGCCTTCTTCTTCCAGGATGATTTCAAGGTCAACAACCGGCTTACGGTAAACCTGGGCCTTCGCTGGGAATTCCAACCTCCATTCACCGAAGTTGCCGATCGCCTTTCAAGCTGGAACCCGGACAAACTTGACCCTGCCACCGGCCGGTTGGGCGCCTACGATTTCGCCGGCAAATGCAGCGTCTGTAGCGGGAAGAATTACTTCGGCGTGAAGTCATACCGCGATTTCGGTCCGCGTTTCGGGTTCGCCTACCGGCTTCGAGAGAAGTGGACACTGCGGGGAGCATACGGAATCATGTTCGAAGGCGACCTGTTCAATGGGTTCAGCGGAACGCCGCTCGGTAAATCCACCAGCGTGCAGGCCGGGGGCACATACCTGTTGGCTTCTGACCCTGTAACTCCTTGGGCCGGTATTTTCAACTGGGATGGCGGATTTCCGACAAATAGATTTCAGCCGCCTTCCTACAATCAGTCGTATGGGGACACGAACCGTCCCGGAATGATCGACAAGAATTACGGCAGGTCACCTTACACGCAGCAGTGGAACTTCAACGTGCAGCGTGAGCTGATCCGTAATCTGGTGCTGGATGTCGGCTACGTCGGCAACAAATCCACAGGAATCCGCGAGGGACAGCTCTCTCTGGTCAATCAGTTGAATCCCGCCTATCTGCAGCAGTTCGGCCGTAACCTAAACAACGCCATTCGCACTCCGGCTGACGCTGCCGCCAACGGAATTTCCTATCCCTACCCGGGATTCCAGGGCACGGTTGCCAGCGCTCTTCGTCAGTATCCGCAAGTACAAGGCAACCAAACGGTGCAGAACTACGGAGCGCCCCTTGGTTTCTCCACTTATCACTCTCTGCAGATCACGCTGAACCGGCAATTCGCGAAAGGGTTCACGGCCTACACCAACTACACGTGGTCGAAAAACCTGACCAATGTTCAATCATCTCTGGTGGGTGATAACGGGGGCCGCCCGCTTGACTATTACAATCTCAAGCTGGAAAAAGCTCTTTCCGATGACGATCAACCGCATCTGTTTAAAGCTCTCATCACCTATGACGTCCCCTTTGGCCGCAAAGGATCATTATTCGTTAATTCGCCGCGCATTGTCAGTGCGGTAATCGGCGGCTGGTCCATCTCTGGCATATTCAATTACTTCAGCGGCACGCCTCTTGGTTTTGGCGGTTCTACTCCACTCTCGGGCGGATGGAACGGAGCCGTGAATCGCGCCAACATCGCGCCTGGCGATTTGAAAGTTGGTAACTTCGATAAGCAGGCGTTTCAGATCTCTCCCACTTCCGCGCCTGCCAACAAGTTCCTGAATACGGCACTGTTTTCAGACCCGGCCCCGCTTACGTTGGGAACCTCTGCTTTCCGCTACGGCCAAGTCCGCAATTTTGCGCGCCAGAACGAAGATTTCGGTTTGCAGAAGAATGTGAAATTCGGTGATCGGGCGCGCTTCCAAATACGTGCCGAGTTCCTGAACGCCTTTAACCGCAGCACGCTTGGAGGCATTGTCACCAGCGTCACAAATCCGCTCTTCGGCCAGGTCACCAGTATCGGTGGTAACAGGTCGATCCAGTTCGGCACTCGCTTCGATTTCTAGAGCCGGTGCGGTGCTTTCAGCTACTGTGTTTCTTTCCGATGGCGGTTTACTGCCAGATGAATTGTCTTCCCTGTCACCTGGCGCAAACGGAAGCGTATGCGCCCACTGGGATGGCTCATTCTGTAGCGGCATCCACCTCCCAAGCGGGAACGTTTAGCCACCAGCTTTCTTATTCCCGCTTCACGGTTCGGACCCAAGGGGGCGGAATGACCCACCGGATTGAGCAAGGTGGGCTTGTCTCGGAGTTACCGATTGCCTTGACAATCGGTTCAGGGCGCGTGGGTCAAAGCTTCGCCGTCACCCTTGGCGAGCACTTATACGAGTCACCCATCTCCTGGTTCTCTCAACGCGCTCGATGGGACCTATCGCCGGGTTACGAGCGTCATGCCGCTCCCGATTTCGATCGCCGCATTGAACCTGAGTGTCTGAGCTGTCACACTTCGGGACCTTCGCGGCCCGGTGAACCCATTCACTCAATCTCGTGTGAGCGATGCCACGTCGAATCGGCAAGTCACTTCGTCAACCCCGCGCGCGTGCCCCCCGCCGACCGGGATCGCGTTTGCGAGGGCTGCCACCTTCAGGGTGAAGCACGGATACTTGCTCCCGGCAGCAAATGGACAGACCGCAATCCCTTATACACCACTTATGTTTCCTCCATGCCTTCCGCGGGTCTCAAGGTGGTAAGCCAGGTGGAACAACTTGCTCTGAGTAAGTGCGCGCTAGAGAGCCCCGGCAAGTTAGGGTGCGGAGCTTGTCACAATCCGCACGGGCCGGCGGTTTCGGTTCAGCACGTCTGCATAAGTTGCCACAATGGTCCCCTTTCGCAGAAGCACACCACGTATCCCGGTGAGTGCGTCACGTGCCACATGCCCCGGCAGAGTACCCCGGAAGTGGCGCACACCGCCTATACCGACCATCGCATCCAAATCCCCGGCCACAGCGACGCCAGCACAGCCCAGGTACCGCGCTCTTTACATGCCTGGCGTGAACCTCCTCTCGGTTTGCAGGATCGCAATTTGGGGCTCGCCTATGTCTACGCTGGACAACATGAGGCCTCCGCCGATTGGATACAGAAAGGATTCGCTCTTCTCCTGCCCCTCCGTGCCAAAGATCCAGAGGTGCATTCCGCCATAGGCTCCGTTCTTATACAAAAGCATCGCCCTCAAGAGGCGGTTTCCATGTATCAGGAAACAGCGCGCCTGAACCCGGATAGTGCCGAAGCGGCGCACAACCTCGCGGTTGCGAAGATGGCGGCGGGAGATGCAGCGGGCGCCGTGAGCGAATTGAAACGCGCCATTTCCCTTGACTCATACTACGAGCGGTCTTGGTTGCTGCTCACCACCATTTACACGCAGCTCGGCAACAAAACTTTACGTTCCGCAACCATTGAACGATACCTCAAATTCGTGCCCCAGAGCTTGGCGTTCCGAGCCTTGAAAAAGCAGACTTCCGGCGGCGCCGCGGATCGTTAGGTGATATATAGTTACGTGGTGCGCCCCCAAAATCATCCGCTGGTTTTCCTAGCAAGCTTCTTCTGTGTAGCCGTTTTTGCCTTGTCGGCTGCCGATAGTGAACTGAAGGATGACGCCGGAAAGACCATCATCAAATACGTGGTCGAAGCGCCAGAACATACTGCCGGTTCCCAGACCAAAGATCCTGCAAAGCAGCTCGGTCTGATTCTTTGCTTCCCTGAGCACGACCGCCCTGTGGGTGATGAAATCCTGCCGGTCCGCGCGGCTCTTGAACGGCTCGGCTTACGTGACGGTTATGTGCTCCTGGCCGGCGGTCCCCAGGCTCAGAAATTTGGAGCCGCCGACCACGAGCCCATTCAAAAACTAATTAGTTGGGCGCGAAAGACCTACCCTATTAATCCGCGCCGCATTTACATGTACGGCAAAGGCGAAGGTGGCAAAATTTCCGGTGAACTCGCCATGTTTCACCCGGACCTGGTGACAGCGAGTATCACTTACAGTTGGGGCTGGTGGACCATGCCGTCGGAGTTGAAAGATGCCATCGACCCGCTCGGCAGTGCGCCTGAATTCTACATGGTGCTTGGGTTGCGGGATCTCTCGTATCACATCACTACCGTACGCGACGCCTACAGCCGTGTAAGCGCGAAGGGCTATCACGTCATCTATCGTGAATTCGAAGACTTAGGCGCGCGCACCTATCACCCCACCAGCAACGGCGATGCGCTTGCCTGGGCTACGAAACTTCGCAACAAGAACATCCTTCCTTCACCGGAAGAAACAGATCTGTTGAAGCGCTTTGACCGCGCCGTCCCTGCTCCTCTGAACGGATTCTTCCCGGAATTGGCACTGGTGGGCGGAGTACCTGCAGGACGCGTCGTTGAAAAGTTATTCACCTCTCAGAAGCCAGAAATGCGCGCCGCTGCGGCCGAAACCTGCTCCCATGCAATCTTTTCCGAATCCACCATGAGCGCACTCGCGAAGCTCGTTGAGGATCGCTCGGCCAACGTCCGGCGTGCGGCCATCCGCGCCTTGGCGGTCCAGGCAAACTGGCGCTCAGAAGCAGCGCAGCAAGCTCTGGTGAATCTCGCCATAGGCCGGCAAAAAGCAGTGGACGAGAATGACCGCATTGCCGCGGCGGATGGAATCGTTTTCGCTGCCAGGCTGCAACTCAGAGGTGTTCGTCAGGACCCGCAGCTTTTCAAAGCGCTGGTAGCTCTGCTGGGCGATCAAAACCAGGAACTGAAAACGATGGCCGCTAACACGCTTGCACCGATCCGCGACAGCAGTTTTCGTGGCGATTTAGGACGGCCCGAGCAGAAAGAGCCCACCGGCGGGTGGGACGCCTGGGTGAATGAGGTGTCCGCAAAGTCGGCAGGATACCGGAAAGACTATGAAGCTTGTGCTGCTCGGAAACAGACCACCCAACCAGGTCTCGACGCGTATTGCGCCGGCGGCAAGTATCTTCTTGGACGCGATCCGGTGACTAATCAACCGGTCCCAGTGGACCCCGTACTCGCCTTCCAAAACACTTTCAAAGCGGCGGAGCAGGGATATGTACCGGCTGAAGCAGCGCTCGGGATGATGTACGCGATTGGCAAAGGCGTGCAACAGAATTATGCCGAAGCGGCAATTTGGTGGACCAAGGCCGCGGAAGCGGGACATGTCTTAGCCGCAACGAACGCCTCCATGGTCTATCGGGGCGTGCCGGGCGTCAAAGCCGATAAGGTCAAGTCCGAGCAGTGGGCCAAATTCGCCGCCGAACACAGCCCCGCCCTGCAATAGCTGAGGCTCTACGCCAACACACCGGCAAGCGGACCCGTGCTATCGGCAAATCGCTCCACCGGCGTGCCAAATGCATCCAGCATGGACATGTACAAGTTAGCTGTCGGCGTGTCATCCGTTGAGACCAGATGCTGCCCGCTACGAACGCGCCCGCCTGCTTTCCCCGCCAACACCAAGGGAAGCTTGTGAGGATTATGTGAATTGCCGTCACTTAGCGCTGACGCGAAAAGAACCATCGAGTTATCCAAAACCGTCCGCTCGCCTTCCTGCATTGCTTTCAGCTTGCGCAACAGATAAGCGTACTGCTCAATGTGCCAGCGATTGATCAGGTGATACTGGCGGAGTTTATCGGGGTCTTTCGAATGGTGGGAAATTTCGTGGTGCGTATTCGATACACCTTCCAGGAAACGGAAGTTCTGCCCGCTGACCGCATTGCCGAACATGAACGTGCTCACACGCGTCGTGTCGGTTTGGAATGCCAGCGCAATCATATCGAGCATCAATCGCACGTGCTCCGCGTGATCTTTTGGCGCGTCAGTAGGCTTGGCCGCCGCCGATATCGGCACCCTTGGCTTCCAAGCCGGCTTAGTTGTATCGCTCGCCCGTTTCAGGCGTGACTCCAGCGACCTCATAACATCAAGATACTCGTCAATCCGAAGCTGATCGCCCGACCCCACCTGTCCCCGCAAATCCTTGGCCTGTCCCAACACCCTGTCGAGCAGCAACGTATCCTGCTTTACCGAACTGCCTTGCGGGCCGGAAGCGCGGAACAGCCGCTCATACACGGATTGCGGATTGATCTCACGCGCCAGCGGAGTGGTCGGGCTGCTCCAGGCAATATGGCACCCGTACACTCTGGTATAGCCGACATTCCCGTCCACCCCGGTCGCTTCCGGCTCAATCCCAAGCTCCAGCGAGGGCAGGGGAGTCTGATCGCCGACACGTTGCGCTGCAACCTGATCCATGGAAATTCCATGCATGTTGATATCGAAGCCCAGCGTTTTACTGATCGTCGTGCACGTTAGGATGCTGGATTCTTTCACGTAGTGGCCGTCGCCTGTGTTGGCGCCCGCGTTCCACAAATTGCTGACTACCGAGACGTCGTTCTGCAAATCCCGCAGAGGTTCCAGCGTCGGCGAAAGCTTCCAGTCTCGTCCTTGACCTTCGGGCGTCCACATTGTGGTGTTCACACCGTTCGGCATGTACAGCACCGCCATGCGAACCGGGGCCTTGTGTACACCGGCGATCCCAGCGTTGGCCATCGGCGTCATGGCCTCCAGCCACGGAAGCCCTATCGCGACACCCGCGCCCCTCAGTAGCATTCGCCTGGATAAGTGAGAAGTTCGCTTCATAAAGTCATTTCCTTGTTGCCTTCGATGGTATCTGGGATGTTATCGGTGATGTTGGCAAACCGGGCGACTGATAACGGAATGGCATGCTGAGCACAATCGATTGGATCAAAGTCTGCGCACTGTAGTTGTTGCGTTCCACTTGCGCCACAATGTCGTTCACCACGCAGGCGTCTCTTCTGTTCAATCCGCGCCCTAACGCGTAGCCCAACATCTTGTTTGTCAGGTTCCGAATAAATAACCCCTTTTTTTCCAGCAGAACCGCTTTCAACTGCTGCGGACCTTCGAACTTGGTCCCATCCGGCAGTTCGCCCGAAGCATCGACAGGGTTCCCAGCCTCTTCGGCGCGCCACACACCCAGAGCATCGTAATTTTCAAGAGCGAATCCAAGGGGATCGATCCGGCTA
>JAYTGM010000544.1:0-3214 GCA_043733425.1 Terriglobia bacterium | reverse complement strand
CGGGATGGTTTTCGGAGCGAATTGGGCATTCAGACTGTAATTGCCCGGCAAATCCACACTCGAAGCGTAAAGGAAATAGGTCCCCGGCGGAAGGTCCGCCTTAAAGTGGGCGCTTGACCCTTCCGTGGTTCGATCGCCGAACGCCAGAAGACTATCTTTGGAATCGCGCAACTCAAGGAAAGTGGTGAAGTCTCCAGATGCCAGGCCTATATCGATGGTGGCGGATACCGGAAGAGTAAATTTGTAAGTATCAGAGAGCAGTTCCGCAGCGCGGCAACTTGAATCGCCCGCTAAAGAACCTGTCAAAGATTGGCTGTTCTGCAGAAGCTGAACCGGGCACGGAAGAGCGATGCCAGGGGTAAACGTATATTGCAGGGTGTAATCGCCTTCAAAAGAATCTTCATTGAAGATCAGAACGCTGTAATCGCCGGCGGTTAACGATGGCCTGATCAGCGGTGAGTACAGACCGCCACTTTCGGAGTCTTCGACAATTGCATTGCCGTCTTTGTCCAGCAGCAGCAGTAACGGAGTGAATGTGGATTGCGGGACGGAGATCCGCACTGTCCCCGCTTCCGCTAAATGAATGGAGTAAATATTGAAAAGCGAAGAATCCTGGCGTTGCGGCAAATTGAAATTGCAACTTGCCGCGGACACGCTGCCATTGATCTGAGTGGTTTCGGTAAGGATATTGACCGGCACACAGGTTTCGTCGGGGTTCGGCGTAAAGACGGTGGTTAGCTGATAATTCCCCTCGCGCGTAGTCGATGTTGCGGAGGCGGCGATAATCGAATAAGTTTCGCGTCCGCTTACCGCGAGCGTAATCTTCGCGTCTTTTCCACCGGTGCCGCCACCTCCATTATCATCAGTCGCCAGAAGACTCCCGTCCTCCCCGCGAAGCATGAGGAACGAATCGAACGCGGAAGCCCGCATGCTGACGGTAAGCGTTCCAGCCCCATAGACCGTAGTCTGCCATTCATCGAACAGGCTTCCATCCGGCAGTTTGCAACTGGTGGAGGCGAGTTTGCCTGCCACGCTCTGCCCTGCCCCCAAATGACCGAAACTGGTACACAGGACATTTGCCTCGGGCTGAAAAGTGGTAGTCAGGGTAAATTTTCCCGTTGCCGACCCATTTACCAGTACCCGGTATGTGCCTGCTTCCATGTAGCGCGAAATGCTGGCCCCGTATTCTACTTTGCGGCCTTCCTTGTCGCGGATCAAAATTGAAGGCGTAAAACCAGTTGCCTTTGGGATTACTTGCAGTGTGCCTCTTGAGGGGATAACCAAGCGATATTCGACAACTTTAGTGGAATCCGATAGCTGGCAGCTTGTGGAGGTAATTTCCGCCGACCTGGAATCATTCGGGTACAGCGGTGCTGGGGAAATGCAGTTTTGCGCCCTTGCAACAATAGCGAAAAGTACCAGCCAGAAGCATTTCACAACAGTGCCTTTAGTGTAACTAAAAGGACAGTACCTCGGCATACTGTATTTCTTGTACCTTATAAACGATGGTATCCCGCGAGTTAGCGTTGTGGGAGGAAAGTTTCTGCCTCCGGTTTTACCGGGGGGAATGGGAGTGCCATAATTCTGTCTATCTGGAAACGCAACTGTTTTATGCCAGTTGCGTTTCCGGCGGAGAAGCACAGGATCTATGGGGCGCACACGCCACGTACTGCGGGACGGGGTGGGCCGGGATGAATCTGGCGTTTCTCACCGAGCCGGTGCGAGCCATGGAACGGTTCCGCGGCCGCTTGGATAGACTGTTTTCTTTTTACGGAAAACTGGGGGTGCCGTGGATTTTAGTGGTGCCCGACAAGTGGGTGGCACCCAATCAGCGCATTCCGCTTCATGAATCTCTGCAGAATTCGGGCTTGCAACTGGCGATGGATGCCTACGCGATTGAAGCCGAGTCCATCGAGCCCGATGAAGGTTCCGGCTTGTTGATAAAAAGCGCAAACGAAGCCAAAGATTGGGCTCTCATCGCCCGGTTGAACGCCTCCGCCTGGAGCGTCCCCGTAGAGTGGGTACAACCGCTGTTCGATAGTTCGCGTTTTCAGGAGCAGGCGCATGGCTACGTGGGATTCGAGGCAGACACACCGGTTGGGGCGGTTGTCGAATTTCCCGCCGGCCGGCACAACTATCTGGCCTGGGGCGCCACTGTTGCCAAATTCCGGCGCAAAGGCTACGGTGCCCTGCTCTTGCGGCACGCGTGTGCGAGTAGTGCTCCGGGACGCACGCTGCTGGGCATCCAGAGCCCGCAGGGTTTGCGCACACGGCTGCAATGCGGGTTTACGCAAGGCGAACGGTTCCGGCTCTACCTGGCACCGGCGCGGCAATCAGCGTAAGTAAAACAAGCTCAAGCGCGGGAGCTGGTTTGTTTCCAGAACTCGCCGTTCCAGGTACTGCTGCTCTAGCATGGCTAGCTGCGGGGCCGTCATTTTGCCCCGGTAAGGGCGAAGCTGCGCGTCCAACTCCCTTCGCGTTTCGAAAGCCTCCTGTTCGGATTGCCGGAGCCTCGCCGCCGCCACCAGCTTTGCTTCCAGAACACTCAGCATCTGTTCCAGCGCTTCCAGATCGGCATGTGCGCCGCGCGCGAGCGATTCGAGCGAATCCGCAATCGCGTCGAACTCAGCCGCCGCGCGCTGGCGAAGCAAGGCGGCATTTGAAAGCAGATATTCTGCCACGGCATTTTCCGGAAACGGAGCGGCTGCCGTGAGAGGCGGCTCACCCGTACTTTCGGGCCCGCGTTGGGCTTCCGTGAGCACCGCCTGCGCGCAAAAAGCGAGTGAGTTCACCTGCTGCGTTTTCACGCGACGCCCGCGCCACTTTTCGAACGCCGCATCGATGCCTCGCAGCACCGCGGGCAAGGGAACGCCGCTGTTCTTCCAACTTTCCGCCAGCGCCCAATCGAGCGGTGAAAGCAGAAACAAACTGGTGCCGCGGGCACGCTGAAAGTGCTCTTCGATTTCGGTAAAGTAATTGAAATAATTCAGCACTTTTTCAGCTAACGCGTTCGGTCCCAAATGATGCGAAGTCCATTCAGAGTCAGGTTCTCATCCAAATATTTCAGGTGCTGCGAGTTGCGTGCCAGCATCTCAGCCTGCCCGCCCGTCGCCACTACTTTGGTTTCGGGCCCGAGTTCGGCAATCAGGCGCGTAATGATGCCGTCGATTGCCCCGATCGCGCCATAGTAAAGCCCCGACTGCATGCTGGCCAC
>JAYTGM010000543.1:0-3215 GCA_043733425.1 Terriglobia bacterium | reverse complement strand
GAACAGCTCGTGAAAGCGAAGGTGATGACCGCGGCTGAGGCGGATGAAATTCGCAAGCGTGCCAAGAGCCGCTATACATTGGCGTTCGATGCAGGCCGCAAGACCACTAAGCCGCTCCCTGTAGTGGAACCCGAAGCGCCGCAATCGCCTGAAACTTTCATCCCGCGCGCACTTGCGGAACAAGTGGTGGACCGCATGACTGCGTTCCCCGAAACCTTTACCGTGCATCCCAAGCTCAGGCAATTCAATGAAAAGCGCCGCGAAGCCATCCTGAAAAACGGCACCATGGATTGGGCTTATGGTGAAGCGCTGGCCTTCGGCTCGCTCGTTCTGGAAGGAACGCCCGTGCGCCTCAGCGGCCAGGATTCCGGCCGCGGTACCTTCTCGCAACGCCACCTGGCTTTTTACGATTATGAAACCGGGGAAAAATATATCCCCATGCGCCATCTCGCTCCCACCCAGGCGCGCTTCGATGTCTACGATTCTTCCCTCTCCGAATACGCCGTGCTCGGGTTCGAGTTCGGCTACACTCTCGCGCAACCGAAAGCGCTGGTCCTTTGGGAAGCTCAGTTTGGCGATTTCGGCAACGGCGCTCAGATCATGATCGATCAATTCATCACCACCGCTGAATCGAAATGGGGAGTCAGCACCAGCCTGGTCATGCTGCTGCCCCACGGGTATGAAGGGCAAGGTCCGGAGCACTCCAGCGCCCGCATTGAACGCTTTCTGGAACTGTCGGCATGCAATAACATGATCGTGGCGGATTGCACCACGCCCGCCCAGTACTTTCACATCCTGCGCCGCCAGACCAAACTGCCCGCGCGCAAGCCACTGGTCATCTTCACCCCGAAGAGTCTGCTCCGCAACGCTAAAGCCGTCTCCACTTTTGACCAGATCACTAACGGCGCCTTCCAGGAACTCATTCCGGATGCCGCCGTGACAGCTCCCCGGCGCGTTGTCTTCTCAACGGGCAAGGTGTATTACGATCTTCTCGCCCAGCGCGAAAAACTCAACATCACCGATATCGCGCTCGTACGCCTTGAGCAAATGTATCCTTTCCCGCATGAAGATGTGCAGAAGCTGCTCGCGGGCTGTAAGCCGGATGTAGAATTGGTCTGGTGCCAGGAAGAACCGCAAAACATGGGAGCGTGGCGTTTTGTTCATGAGCTCTTCGGCCGCCCCATGCGTTACGCCGGCCGGCCGGAAAACCCCAGCCCCGCCACCGGCTCAAAGAAGCGCCATGATCAGGAGCAACTGGAACTGGTCACACAGGCTCTGAGCTAAGCCTTTGGCGTGGTGTCATCGCATCGCTCTTTTCATCCTGCTTTTCGGCGCTTCCGGGAAAGCGCAGGAGACCGGCCCACCGCAGAACCCGCCTCCCCAGGGCGGTCAGACCCCCAGGCAGCAGGAAAACAAAACGCCCGATAAGCCCGTTGCTCCGGAGCGCTGGAATTTGCTCTCCAGGCAACGTCAGTGGATCAGTACCATGGCACCTTCCGGTCCCCTTACTCCGGCCAGTTAAGTCTTCAGAACGACAAGGAGCGTGATGTCTCGCTTACCACCACCTTGTTTTTCGGCCTGCGTCCCACCCCCAACACGCAGCTCTATTTCAATCTGGAAATTGCAGGCGGACGCGGCTTCAGCGGTGTCTCGGGCATAGCCAACTCCTCCAACGGCGAACTGCCCCGCGTGGCATCCGCCACCCCGAAGCCGTACCTCGCGCGCCTGTACATCTCTCATAACATCGGCTTCGGCACCGAAACGGAATCCTTCGAAAGCGAAGTAAACCAACTGGCCGGCCTGCGGCGAACCGCTACACCGTCACCGCGGGCCGCTTCACGCGCACCGATTTCGTTTGATAACAACCGCTACTCGCACGACCCGCGAACGCAGTTTCTGGGCTGGGGCGTCATGTTCAATGGCGCTTGGGATTACCCCGCTGACGTCCGCGGTTATACCTGGGCTGGGTTCATGAATTGCACCTCAAGAACTGGTCCGTCCGTTACGCCAGCGCCGCCATGCCGCTTGTCGCCAACGGCCTGCGCCTCGATCATCGTCTCTTCCGCGATCGCGGGGACGTTTATGAAGGGGAATATTGCTTCAAAACCCGTGAGCATGAGGGGACCATCCGTCTGCTGCACTATCGCAATCGCGCCAATGCGGGGACCTATGCCGAGGCCATTTAGCAAGCTGGTGCATCGGTCGCACCGTCAGTCATCAGTACCCACCGGAATGGAACGCTCAAGTACGGCTTCGGCATCAACGCGGAGCAGGAGCTTACGAAGGACATCGGCATCTTCGGCCGCCTGGGTTAGAACGACGGTAAGACGGAGAGCTTCGCCTTCACCGCAATTGACCGCCTGGCGACTGTTGGCGTCTCTGTCACTGGCGAGCGCTGGCACCGGCCCCACGACACGGCAGCCACCGAAATTATATTCAGCGGCATCTCTGGCGTGCACGCCGTTTATCTGGCGCGGGGCGGGTACGATTTCATCATTGGCGATGGCCGCCTGAACTACGGGCCGGAGACCATTTCAGAAAGCTATTACAGCGCCCGCCTCTTTCCTGGCTTCTTCACCAGCTTCACTCTCCAGCACGTCGCGAACCCGGCTTATAATACAGAGCGAGGCCCCGTTTGGATCCCCTCGTTGCGCTTGCACATGGAGTTCGGAAAACGCTAAGCACTTTACTCTTGAGCGAATTGAAATGAGCTTCTCAAATATCCGCGTGTGCGCGGCTTGTGGCGTAAAAAATCGGGTGACCGCGAAACACCTGGCCGATACGGGACGGTGTGCCGCGTGCAAAGCGGCGCTCCCCCCTCTTGCCTTACCGCTTGAAGCTGACTCTGCCGCGTTCGACGAAATCATACGCACCGCCCAAGTGCCCGTGCTTGTCGATTTTTGGGCTTCCTGGTGCGGGCCTTGCCGCACGGCCGCTCCTGAAGTTTCTGCCTTGGCCGCGGAGTTAGCGGGACGCGCAATCGTTTTAAAAGTGAATACCGAAGATCATCCCGACCTTGCCGCTCGTTATAACGTCCAGAGCATTCCGAACTTCGTTGTTTTGCGCGATGGCCGTGTGACTATGCAACGGGCAGGTGCGGCACCCCGTTCGGAAATGAGGCGGTGGATTGAAACCGTTTAGCTTTGGAACATACCGTTCGGCAGCACTACGTGCTTTTGCCCTCGCCATTCGATAGTGTTTCCAAAAAAGCCTGC
>JAYTGM010000542.1:0-3222 GCA_043733425.1 Terriglobia bacterium | reverse complement strand
TGTCTACAAAAAGAAAGGCGTAAAAATGCCCTATACCGTTGATTCAAAAGGGATTTCCGCCAAGAATAGACGCTGTCGGAGGAGGAACTTCAGGCTAGAGGCTGATTTTTCTCAAGGCGCGAGCGAGAAAATGTTGCATTGCAATATCTGACCCTGGATCCCCGTTCGGTCCCGGAATTGGTGAGTTTCTTCATTTGGTAGCAGTCTTCTGTCGATTCTGTGTTCCACCCACGACCGGCGTTGCCGACAGCGGATCTCCATTGACTAGTTTTGCAAGGGTGTCGATAGAAGGGGAAAAGAAATATCCGCCCCCACGTGTTTTTACGAAGTGCGTAATCTCAATGGCTGGGCATTTAGATTTGTCCGCCAACGCATGAAATGGGCACCCACTAATAGAAGGGCTGCTCAGAGTATCGTTTGTAATGATCGGATCCTGCCCGGCGTCAAGCTTGGGGAAATCTTTATCATTCACCCAAGTTTGTTGCACGAATTCGAATTGGCGCTCGATATCTGTTTGATAAGCAAAGAAGAGCAACCCGCGCGGGTCGTCCGGTCCACCGCCTTCGGCCGCGCCGAGTGATCTTCCAAAAGGGATTCCACGGCGGAGAAGTCGATGAGTTTGCGTGCGGCTTTCCGCCTCGCCATCTTTGAGTTTTCCAACCTCAATGGCATCGCCGGCAGCATCTCTTCCCTCAAACTCCGGCTTGTGATCGCGCGGGTAAGCTTTCCGGATATGTGCGGCAACGGGCACAATATCTCCATTTTCATCGTCGCCATACTCAAAAGCGTTATTGAGCGCATTACTGTTTGCGAGCGCCGGATTCGCAATTCCCGGGTCGACCATCGGCGGTTGGTATTCACCATTGCCACTTTGAAATTTGAGCGCTTCAAGGGGCGCACCGCTGCGATAGCGACCAACCAGTTTCGCTCCCATCAAGTCTGTGGAAATTCCCAGGATTGCCGCGTTCCTGGAAACTTCATCGCGAAACCGTTTAACGTCTTGAGCCAAACGACGAAATACGAGAAACGAGCCGTTCCTGATCCACCCTGGAAACCCGCTGTCTGATAACGGCCCCTGACACGGGTTCGGCGGTTCAAGTCCCTCTGGCGGTGTTTCCGCACGTTGCGTGGGATACCCAAACACGAACTCGCCTGGATGCAGCAAATCTTGTCCCGGATTTCCTTGATTAGGATTGTGTAAGGAATCGTCCGGCGAATCGATGCCCCGGATGCCAGGCTGGGAGACGCCGTCTTTGAATCCGAAGTGCTCGTGTCCGACCTGATCCGGACCCGCATCCAACCGTGTCTCCCCGCGAATCACACCCAGAATGTTGAGCCCCGAACTCGATGCATTTAGACGAGCGAGATATTTTGCTAACCGGGAGCCCGAAGCGAGACGGTCCAGTTGTGCGGGATCATCGGAAGCAACAATAATCATCGCATCAACCTTGTCCCATGCGACGCTGACATCCATTCCCTCATTCCAATGCGCGCCCTCATTTTCGCCGACATCGCCGATGTCCCTGTTTTCCATTCGATCCGTGAAGGCTTCCGGAAAGTTAGTGGAATCGGCACCAAACTTAGTCATCCCGCTTTCAGTAAAGACGATATTCGTCCAAGTGGCAAGGATGCTGCCCTCAGGTAGGCCTGCGTGACGGATTGCGCGAAATTGCTCGTTGAAATCAATAACTTGCTTGCTGGTGCTGTGGTTGACGTGAGAAATAATGCTGTCCGCAGCGTCCGGCCGTTCACCTTGAAGCAGTGTCGTTCGAGCATCGTCAGTCCCGTCTGCTTTCACCTCTAGGAAAATGGCGACTTGGTGATCCTTCGAGAATCCACCGAAAATATTTCCCTGAATCTGGTCGAATTCGATTTTGACGTTGCCGAGTGCGCACGACGTGCTGGTTCCGCAGTTTGCGGGGAGCTGGGTGCCCGCCTCCCCACCACCTCCGCCAGTGGTGACTTCGGCGGCGCTTCCTTTACGTTGAGATTTCTGTGGGCTTGGTGCTGGTGTGTTCATGATTTGCTGGTGTTTTGGGTTTTTAGAAGAGCAGTTCTGAGGCAAGTCTTGCAGTAACACATACGTGAAACCGCTTACCGTACCCTCATGCGTGCCAAGCTTAGCGCGTACCAACCCAGGTGCATTAGGACAATCCGACCATTCACTAAGACTATCCCCCCATTCGTTAGGACTATCTTGCGCCCGCCCGGTACTCGCTCGGAGTCAGGCCGAGTTGGCGTTTGAACGCCCACGCGAAATACGAGAGATCGTTGAAGCCGACGGCGTAGGCGACTTCCTTGGCCAGTGCGCCTGGATGGGCGAGGCCTTCGCAAGCCCGCTCCAGCCGGTAGTGCAGCAGATGCTGGCTGAAGCTTGCGCCCTGCTCCTGGCGGAAGACGCGGCAGAACTGGGTTAGGCTGAGCCGGCACAGGGCGGCAACATCCTCCAGCGCGATCCTGCGGTCGAAATGCGTTGCCACATGCGCGATGGCCGGATGCGTTCTGCTGTGCCCGTCAGGGCCTTTCGGGACGGCCGTGGTTTCGCTGCCTTGCAACGGGAACCGGATCGCGCGCGCGGGCCCGCGACCCGGTTGGCGCGTCAATTCGACCAGCGCGGTGAGGCGCTGGCTGAGCTCCCCGCTGGACACCGGCTTCACCAGCAAGTCCCAGACCCGGATGCGCAGCGCCCATATCGCCACGGCCTCGGAGTGACCGCCGGTGATCATCAGCACGGGCAGGCTCGGGTGCGCGCGCCGGGTGTGCGCCAGGGCCGCGATGCCGGGCGCGTCAGGCTCGTCAAGTTCGAAGCATAGAAACAGAGGGGCGTGGACCTGGATGGCGCCGGGAATCTGCGTCGGCTCGCGCACGCGACGCACGTCAAATGCGCAGTCTGCGCTCTGGTCCAGCACCGTGCGCGCTTCACGCGTCAGGTTGACCCAGAGAAAACTGGCGTCTCGCGGCGCGCGCGCAGGCGTGAATGACTTGTTCATTTTTATTACCCCCTCGTCCGTGCCCTTTGGGCATCTCTTGCTGATCCGCCTCAAGACCTTGGCGGGCCACCTAATTTGGCGCTGCTACCGATCACAGTTCAACCATCTGTTGACGAAATTGCGCCAGTTTCTGGGGAACGTCAGGGAACCCTGAACCTTCATCGAATTCTAGGGTCCTGCGTGTTGCAGGTCATCCCCAAAAAGGGGGATAAAACTGAATACTGATCCGCCG
>JAYTGM010000541.1:0-3224 GCA_043733425.1 Terriglobia bacterium | reverse complement strand
CAACCTGTAAGGGAAATTTTCGTGCCTACATTTAATCAGCTTGTGCGTAACGGCCGTAAACCGCCGCGTTGGAAGACTGCGAGCCCCGCTCTGCAGAGCTGCCCTCAGAAACGTGGTGTTTGCACTCGTGTTTATACTTCTACACCCAAGAAGCCCAATTCCGCTCTTCGTAAAGTGGCGCGCGTTCGCTTGACGAATGGGATTGAAGTAACCACTTATATCCCGGGCGTTGGCCACAATTTGCAGGAGCATTCCATTGTGCTGATCCGTGGTGGCCGTGTGAAAGATCTGCCCGGTGTTCGTTATCACGTGGTGCGCGGTGCTCTCGATACCGCCGGTGTGGCCAATCGCAAGCAGAGCCGTTCGAAGTATGGCGCGAAGCGCCCGAAAGCCGCAACGAAGTAGGAATTGACCCAATAAATCATGCCACGCCGACGAAGAGTTGAAAATCGCGAAGTGCTGCCGGATCCGGTGTTTGCCTCGACACTGGTCGAGAAGTTTATCTGCTCCATGATGTGGGATGGCAAGAAGATGACCTCCCAGAAAATATTCTACGCGTCCATGGATAAGTTGAAAGATCGCGCGAATGACGATCCCGTTAAGGTTTTCAAGAAAGCTGTCGAAAATTGCAAGCCGCTGCTTGAGGTGAAAACCCGGCGCGTTGGCGGTGCAAACTATCAGGTGCCGATTGAGGTTCCCCAGAATCGCCGCACCAGCTTGGCGATTCGCTGGATTCTTTTGAATGCGCGCGGTCGCGCTGAGAAAGGTATGCCGGAAAAGCTGGCCAACGAATTAAACGACGCGGCGAATATGCGCGGCGGAGCAATTAAAAAGCGTGATGATGTCCATCGTATGGCGGAAGCGAACAAGGCTTTTGCGCATTATCGTTGGTAGTCAACTAGAGTAAATAAGAACAGTCTAACGAGAACCAGCTAAGAGCTTTATGCCACGAATTGTACCGCTTGAGAGGATGAGAAACATCGGGATTGCCGCGCATATTGATGCCGGTAAGACGACCACGACGGAGCGCATCCTCTATTACACCGGCCGTACTCATAAAATCGGTGAAGTGCACGAAGGCACAGCCACCATGGACTGGATGGCGCAGGAGCAGGAACGCGGAATCACCATCACTAGCGCCGCAACCACGTGTCATTGGAAAGATACTCAGATCAACATTATCGATACTCCCGGCCACGTCGATTTCACGGCTGAGGTAGAACGTTCCCTCCGTGTTTTGGATGGCGCGGTGGCGGTATTCGATGCCGTTGCCGGTGTCCAGCCGCAATCAGAAACGGTTTGGCGGCAAGCGGATAAGTATAGTGTTCCTCGTCTTTGCTTTATCAACAAGATGGATCGCGTGGGTGCAGATTTTTATCACTCCGTAGATACCATTGTCCAACGCTTGAAAGCCCGTCCTGTGCCGATTCAGTTGCCGGTCGGTGCGGAAGAGAATTTCAAGGGCATTATCGACTTGGTTGAAATGAACGCCGTCATCTGGCGCGATGAAACGTTGGGTGCGAAATTCGATATCGTCGAAATTCCCGAAAACATGAAAGAGAAGGCTGCTCAGTATCGCGAGGCGATGATCGAGGCGGTCTCCGAATCAGACGACATTCTTTTTGAAAAGTTCGTTAACGGCGAAAAAGTCACTCCTGCGGAAATTAAGGCGGGGATTCGCAAGGCAACCATACTGATGAAGATTTTCCCGGTCATCTGCGGTTCGTCTTTTAAGAACAAGGGTGTTCAGACCATGCTGGACGCAGTGGTGGATTATCTTCCTTCGCCGCTCGATATTCCGTCCGTTGAGGGACATGATGTCGACAATCCGGAAATCGTACTTTCGCGGAAGGCGTCAGACTCTGAACCGTTCGCCGGCCTTGTATTCAAGATCATGACCGATCCGTTTGTTGGTCAGCTAGCGTTCTTTCGTGTATACTCCGGCAAATTGAACGCGGGCGATACCATTTACACGGTCAATAAAGGTCGCAAAGAGCGCGTTGGCCGTCTGCTGCGCATGCATGCCAACAAGCGCGAAGAAATCACCGATATTTTTTCAGGGGATATCTGCGCCGCCGTTGGTCTGAAGAACGTGACAACGGGCGATACCATCTGCGACGAAGATTCCCCGATCACGCTCGAACCGATTGATTTTCCGATTCCCGTCATTCAGCTTGCTGTTGAGCCGAAGACCAAAGCCGATCAGGAAAAGATGGGCATGGCCATTCAGAAGCTTGCAATGGAAGATCCCACGTTTCGCGTTGCAACGGACCCCGAAACCGGTCAGACGATTCTCTCCGGCATGGGTGAGTTGCACCTTGAAATCATTGTGGACCGCATGATGCGCGAATTCGGCGTTGCGGCAAACGTCGGCAAGCCACAGGTTGCCTATCGCGAAACCATCCGTAAAAAAGCGGAAGCGGAAGGTCGCCAGGTCAAACAGACTGGTGGTAAGGGCCAGTACGCAGTTGTCAAAATTCGCGTCGAGCCGCTACCTTCGGGATCCGGCTTTGAATTTGTGAACGAAATTTTCGGTGGTTCGATCCCGAAGGAATACATCGCCCCGGCTGAAGCGGGCATGAAGGAAGCTCTCGAGCGTGGCATTATGGCTGGCTTCCCCATGTCTGATGTGCGGGCGATCCTTTACGACGGCAGCTATCATGACGTCGATTCTTCGGAAATGGCGTTCAAGCTGGCTGGGTCGTATGCCATTAAGGAAGCAGCCCGCCGGGCAAGCCCTGTTTTGCTCGAGCCGATCATGTCGGTCGAGGTCGTGGTTCCGGAAGAGTACATGGGTGACGTGATCGGCGATATCAACTCGCGACGCGGACGCATGGAAGGCATGGAATTGCGCGGAACCAGTCAAATTATAAAGGCAATGGTGCCTTTGTCGGAAATGTTCGGGTATGCTACCGACATCCGGTCACGTACCCAGGGGCGCGGCAGTTTCACTATGCATTTCGGTAAATACGACGAAATGCCAGCCAGTCTGCAGGAGCAAATTATTAGCAAAGGTCAGGGCAAGTAGGCCCCCTTTTCACCGGGATTAGAGGAGAGAAACCATGGCAAAAGAGAAATTCGATCGCACCAAACCCCATGTCAATGTGGGCACCATCGGCCACATCGATCACGGTAAGACCACGCTGACGGCGGCGATCACGAAAACGCTGTCCAAGCACAATCCGAAGAACAAGTTCCGCAGCTTCGATTCCATCGATAATGCG
>JAYTGM010000540.1:0-8789 GCA_043733425.1 Terriglobia bacterium | reverse complement strand
ATCCACCGGAATTGGGCATCCTGGAACGAGAGATCAGAAGGGTAAAGCGCGGCCGCTACATCCTGCTGCCAATTACCTCAGCCACACGCGGGCATGGCACACATTCGCTTCCCGAAATCTGGGGCGGGTACCTAAAAGAACTGCTAGTCTTATCAAAATGACAAAACTGCTCAGGTTCCTCATCCCCGCCGTGGTGGTTTACTCGCTCCCGGCGCAACAGGTATCGCAAAAATATCACGATGCCGCGGCGAAGCTGATCGGTATAGCTCAGCAGGATGACGATGGCTTAGACAGGCTGGAATACCTGTGCGATCGGATTGGGAATCGCGTCAGCGGATCTGCCTCTTTGGAGAAAGCCATCGATTGGGCGGTTGCGGAGATGAAGAAGGCGGGCTTTGAGAACGTCCAGAAAATTCCGGTAAAGGTGCCGCACTGGGTGCGCGGGCACGAATCCGCCGTGCTGGTGAGCCCTTCCGACCGGTCGCTGCACATGCTGGGCTTAGGCGATAGCGTAGGCACTGGCGAAGCCGGAATCACAGCGGACGTGGTTGCCGTTTCGTCATTTGAAGAAATGGCCGCGCTGGATAAGAGCAAAATCTCGGGCAAAATTCTGCTGTTCAATGCTCCCTTTGTGAGTTACGGGCAGACGGTAATGTACCGGACCGGGGGTGCCTCTCGCGCGGCCGCACTGGGAGCAGTTGCGGTGCTGGTCCGTTCCATCACGCCGCTCAGCTTGCGCAGCCCCCATACGGGCGTGATGGTCTATGAGCCGAACGTTCCCAAAATTCCGGCGGCTGCTCTCTCCGTGGAAGACGCTGAAAGCCTGGCTCGCATGTACAAGCGCGGGGTGCCGGTGCGCGTCAAGCTTTCCATGGAAGCGAAGATGCTGCCCGATGCAGATTCCTTCGACGTGGTCGGGGAGATTCGCGGCAGCGAAAAGCCTGAGGAAATTGTGGTGCTGGGCGGCCATATCGATTCCTGGGATATCGGGCAGGGCGCGCAGGATGACGGCTCCGGAATTATGGCCGCCATGCAGGCGGTTTCCTTGATCAAGAAAGCGGGTCTGCGGCCCCGGCGCACCGTACGCGTCGCTTTCTGGACGAACGAAGAGAACGGCGGCGCTGGCGGAATCGCATATGCCAAATGGGCGGGCAATGCGGCGAAAACACACGTTGCGGCCATTGAGATGGACGGCGGAGCGGAGAAACCGACAGGGTTCGGGTTTGGTTCCGGCGGTTTCGGTGGCGGCGGCAGGCGCAGAGCGTTACCTCCCGGTGCTCCTGCCCCTGCACCCGAAGCTCCCGCAGCCATGGCGCCCACCACAGAGGCGGCATTTACGCGCGTGGTCGAAATCGGCAAGCTGCTGGAACCCATTCAAGCCGGCACCATCCGGCGTGGCGGCGGCGGTTCCGATATCGGACCCCTCATGCAGGCGGGCGTTCCCGGCTTCGGCCTGGCCACGGTGGGAACGCACTACTTCGATTGGCACCACACGGATGCCGACACGTTCGACAAGATCAATCGTCAGGATTTTAAGAACTGTTCCGCGGCTTTGGCGGTGATGAGCTTCGTGCTGGCGGATATGCCTGAGCGGCTTTCCGAAATGAAATAGGCTAGCTTGGCCGGCGGGCTTGTGGCGGGGCGCAACAGGTAGCGGTACAGAGCGGCGGCTGCGGATTTTCCACATACTCGCGAATCATCGCGATGAACTGCGGGTCTGTACCCACTGTGGGAATGCGCTGCATCTGAATTCCCAGTTCAACGCATGTCTCGCGGGCTTCTGTATCCAGGTCGTACATCACTTCCATGTGATCTGAGATGAAACCCACGGGCACGATGATGACCTTTGCAGGGCGTTTCGAGCGAAGCCAATCGTTAATATCGGGCTCCAGCCAGGGTTGGCCAGGTGCGCCGCTGCGGCTTTGATAAACCAGAGTTCCAGGGGCGATCAAGCTGCAGGTTTCCTCAAGCTGGGCGACATAACGGCTGGTCTCCGCCATGCTTTGGGGAATGCTGTGGGCGGTATAAACAACTTCTGCATCCGGCCATTCGGCAAGCGCTGCGGCGACACGTTCACGCATGGGATTCAGAAAACCAGGGTTGTTGTAGAACTGAGGAATTTTCGTGATTTCCGGAGCGCCCTCGCCTACCTCTGCCTGCGCGCGCGCGATATCTTCTCGATATTGACGGCACCCTGAATAAGAGCTGTAAGCGGAAGTAAAAAACGCCAGCGCGCTCTGGATCCCATCGTCCCGCATCTGGCGAATGGTATCCGGCAGCAGAGGATGCCAGTTGCGGTTGCCCCAGTAAATCGGGATCTGAATCTCTTTGCGAAGCGCCTCAATCAGGGCGCGGTTTTGATCGTTGATCGGGCTGCGGCCGCCCAAATGGTAATAGTGTTCGGCCACCGCAAGCAGCCGGTCCCTGGGCACGTTGCGGCCGCGTAGAACGTTTTCGAGAAACGGTAACACGTCGTCAGCGGATTCAGGGCCGCCGAAAGAAACAATGAGTAGAGCTTGATAAGGAGAATTCATTTCACAACGGCAATCGGCCGGACGGGAGCCCCCGTGCCACCCTCAATTTTAAGAGGCGCGGCAATGAACAAGAACTCTGTAATACGATGAGCCGCAAGTTCTTCCAGATTGAGATTTTCAATCAGATGAATGCCGCTCTCGACAAGCATGTGAACGTGAACCGGCATCCCAGCATCCGGAACGCGCTCAAACGCAACGGTATCGGAGCCTGCCGCGAAAATACCCCGGCTGCTGAGCCACTGCGCGCCAGCAAGCGCGGGACCGGGACCGTGAACTTCTGAAATGTACCGGCGCGGATCACGCCAGAACCGCGCCCAGCCCGTGCGGAGCAAAACGATGTCGCCAGCGCCTATGGTCACAGAGGCCGCCTTCGCTGCCGCTTCCAGATACTCCGGCGTGATTTCAAAATCGGCTGGCAGCGCGGGAATTAGCAAAAGGCCCGCGATATCGAGCAACACGGCACGCCGCAGGATGGGAGGAACAGTTGCGATCGCGTGCGCCGGGATGCCTCCTGAAAATGATTGCGAGTCCACAATACTGCACCCATTGAACAGGCGGCCATTGCAGGAAAAGTGGTTGAGCGCGTCCATATGCGTACCCGTGTGCCCGCTCATGGATATACTGTCGGCGGCTGAACTCATACCGGAGGGATGAGTAAAATCGCCGTGCAGTTTGGTCAAAGAAAATAGAAAAGGAGGGTGGGCCGGGTGATGCGGCATCCCGATGAAATAAGGCTGGGCGAGATCGAAAATGCGTGAGCCGGAAAGATCGAGAAGCGTTCCCACTTTCCGCTAATCCTGCTTGGAATAGTAATACGTGTACTTGCTATAGAGTTCGGAGGCGCGCGCTCCATTGGCCACGATGCCGAGTACATTGTTTTCGCACAAAGACTGCATCGCCCGGATTACATTGTCGTAAGTGGTTGCGCCAATGCGGACAACCATCAGAACGCCGTCTGTAATGGTGGAGAGCAGGTTGGCATCCGCCGAGAACAAGAGCGGGGGGGTATCGATCACTACCCAGTTGAAAATCTGGGGAAGACTCTGCACCAGCGTTTTAACCTGGCGCAGGTTCAGAAGTTCCAGCGGGTTCTTTACAGGACTGCCGGCGGGCAAGAAATAAAGATTTGTGTTGCCAATACGTTTGATTGCATTTTCCAGAGGCACGCCATCCAGAAGGTAATCGGATAGCCCAGGACTGCGGTCGGTCTGGAACAGATTGTGAACCACAGGGCGGCGGAGATCGAAATCGGCCAGCAGCACCGCATTTTCGGCAAGCTGGGCTTGCGCCATGGCCAGATTGGCTGCGGTGAACGTTTTACCCTCGGCGGGAGAAGCGCTGGTTACCACGATAGTATGAATGTTTTGCTGCCCCTGGATGTGATTCAGGCGCGTACGCAAGCTGCGGAACTCTTCACCCGGCATTTCATGCAGACGATCAAGATCGATCAGGTGCGATTCGGGAGCCACCCGGAAGGGAATTTGCTGCACCTTGTCCAGGAAACCCGTGAAATCGATTTCCTGCGGTACCGCTGCCCGCAGATTCACGCCCAGGTCCAAATAGCCCAGCGAATCGTCAACAGCCGGGTCCGGGGGGTTCTGCTCCTCTACAGGGGCAAATTGCTCCGGAACCATTCGCCGCTCGTTCGAATCTCCGGATTGTTCGGCCCGCCGTAATGCATCATGTACTCGGCTCATTAAATTTGCATGTTCCTGTTGAAGTTTACTGTGGCCAAACGCATTAGCTGGTCAAAAAGAAGTGATAGTACATGGATCCGCTCATCGCTACAATACCCAAAATAATGCTTGCGGCCCATCCAACATATGAGAGGCGCCGTTGCCGCCGAACCAGCAGGTCATTTTCCAGCAGAGGGATGCTGCTCAAAATAGGAAGATTGGTATACGCGCGAACGTCTTTGAGATTTTTCAAAGACGTATCCTTCATTTCCTTCACGCCTGTCAGAAAAATGCCCAGCATTAAACCAAGGCCGACACCGATGCCCGTAATCAGCCACCGGTTCGGTGCGGTGGGGGCTTCCGGTAACGACGCATTATCGAGCACTTCCAGGTTTTCTCCAGCCTTGCGTTTACTGACATCTTCAAAAGTAGAGGCGACAGTTTGTTTGCGCTGCAGATCCTGATAATGGAGGCTGGCCATTTCGTGCTCGCGGTTCAGCGCAACATACTTCTGCTGATTGGCCGGTACCTGCGATATACGGTTTTGATAGCTGGCAACGCTCTTGTTGATATCATCCAGCTGCTTCAAACGCTGTAGCCGCTCGCTCTCTTTGTTGCGGAGCTGCGTGTTCACCATATCGATACTGCCCTGGATATCGTTTTGGCGTTCCGCCACCATGGGATTGGTTACTTTTTTGACCGTGGTTTTCGGCTTCAGAGCTTCCTGCTCTTCTTTAAGCTGCAACTCATCGCGTTCCTTTTTTTTGATCGCCAACTGCGCCTTCGCATTGCGAATTAAAGGATATGTATCGGTATACATGTCGCGCCATTGGAGCAGCGTCGATTCGTACTCTGTAATTTCCCGGTTCAGTTGGTTTAGCCGGTCGTTCTGTGTTTTCGCAACCGAGCCCGGTTCTGGCGCCATGGTCACCATGCTCGAATACGTATCGCGCTGCATTTTGAGTGTTTGCAGATTCGTTTCAAGCGTCAGTTTTTCCTGGGCAAGCCTGCTTAGCGCGTCGTTCACACCGGACATCTGCTGCTGCAGGCCGTTCAATGCCTGAATGTTCACCTGGAGTTCCTCCGGCAGATGCCCGGCGTTTTGAACCCGAAAAGTAGTTAATTCATTATCGAGGCGCGTTAGTTCCGCCTTGGCTTGCGTCATTTCCTCATTCAGAAATTCAATTGTTACTTTTCCCTGGACATTCTGGACGTTCACCATGGATTCCGTAAACCGGGTGATCAAGGCCTGAACGACAGCCTGCGCCTTGAATCTGTCCGGATAGGCGAATTCGATCTGAAAGGCCGATGCGGGACGGTTGCCTTGGCCAGGCAAGCTGACAATGGAGACTTTAATATCCCGTAAGCGCATCTGTTCGATGACATCTTCAAGCGGCTGCGAATCGCGTTCTCTTCGGTACAGGTTGAGAGTAGGCCGCTGAATCAGTTCCGACAGGCTGGTGCGGCTTAAAATTTCCTGTTGCATCTGGGCGATGCGCTCATTCATCTGCTGGCTTACTGTGGAGGGCACCAGTGCTTCGGAAATCTGCGCTGGGGAAATTCGCATAACCGCTTTCGAAACGTAAGTGTTAGGCAGAACGAACGCAACGACGCAGGAAATCACCAGCCCCGCAAAGAGCGGGCCCGTGATCCAACTGGTGTGGCGCCTCAGAATATCGATGTAATCTTCCACATCGAGTGCGCGCCGGGAAATGCTGAGATATTGCTGTGGGGATGGTGTCATCGATGAACCTGGATATGCTCGGTAAACTAAATAACCTACGGAACGAAAATCTGATCTCCGTTCTGAACCAGGATGTTTTGCTCCATTTTTTTCCCGTGGCTGACATCCTTGTAGTTAAAGTTAAACTTTTTGGTCTCCGGCTTTTTTGTCTGCGGGTCAACTTCGGTTCTCAAAATATAAATCTTCTTCGGATTCGCAAATTCGCGGAATCCGCCGGATGAAACCAGAGCTTCCATAACAGTGGTGGGACCGGTTAACGGAAAGCTGCCTGGCCGCGAAACTTCGCCTTGAATGATAAACTTCCGGCTGTTTACGCGCAAAACCTGAACGTTTACATCAGGCTCTTTGATGAAATTCTTCAGCTTCTCCGTAAGGAGCCGCTTCAATTGCTCCGTGGTAAGCCCATCGGCCCGAACCTCGTCAATCAATTGCATCGAGATCATTCCGTCCGGGCCCACCGTCACCGAACCGGACAGATTCGCCTCCTGCCATACCTTGATCATCAGCACGTCTTCAGGGCCGATGATGTACGCCGCTCTGCGTGATTTGGAAGATTGCGAATTGCCATCCGCTGGTGCTGTATCCGCCGTTGTCGGCTTAACAGCAGCCGTGGGAACTTCAACTTCAATGGTCTTACGTTCCACCGGAACCCGCTCAATCTGCGCTGGTTTCGCGGGCGATTGAGCGCACAAGGGCAACGAATCGTAGAATGAAAGGAACGCCAGTAGCCCGGTACCGAGCAAAAATTTCATGAATGATGCCTTCAAATGAGTAGATCGACAGGTCACGGGCAAAACTTGAGCTTCAGTTCATAATATCAGCCAATCGGCTGTCCCTGTTGTCTCATTCACCATCCACCGTAAATTCCCCGCGTCCGGCCGTGAAGCAGCCGATTGATCCGCAGGCTATGCTTCCGCATAGCGAATATCCCAATTCGCATATTTGCTTTTCGGTTAGCGTATATAATTCAATGGCTTAGAAGGAAAAAGGCTGGCACCCGAACTGCTTTACCGTTCCAAACGGTTGTGTTTCCAACCAAATGCTTCAGGAGTTGAAGTTTCAGGTTTCCACGGCGGTACTCACGGTGATAACAATCGCCGCGATCGCTGCCGCCGTGGTGAATTTTGAACAGCTTCACAAATTCCGGCTCGCTGATGACGGAGTGGCTTGGGTAGACGCTCAGGCTGGTAATCCCGAGATCAACGCATACCGCGTTACACCCGGGAGCGGTGCCGAACGGGCTGGCATCCGGGTGGGCGATGCGCTGAAGCGCATCAACGGAGCACCTTTAAGGCGCGCGCTGGATGTACCTCAGATCCTGGCCGGTATCGGTACCTGGAACCGCGCCGATTACGCCCTGGTTCGCGGCGGCATTCCTTTCAAGGCAACCGTCTTCATCGGCGAGGTCCCTCATGATTCCTCAGTCGATTTCCTTTATTTGACGGGTGCGGCTTATCTCGCCATCGGCCTCTTCGTGTTTTTCAGGCGCGGTAATGCTCAACAGGCGCGTCATTTTTTCATCTTCTGCCTGGTCTCTTTCATCTTTTCCTGCTTCCATTACACCGGCAAGCTGAACACATTCGATCGCGTGATTTACTGGGGCAACCTGATTGCGGGATGGCTGGCGCCAACCCTTTTCCTTCACTTCTGCCTCACTTTTCCAGAGCCGCGTCCCTGGTTCCGCAACAGGTTCCATGCCCCGCTGCTGTATATGCCGGGCGCGCTCTTCACGCTTTTCTTTATCGGCCTCACCTCCGGAACAATCTCCATCGCAACGCCGCTGGTTCAGGTCTCCTGGTATCTGGACCGCGTTTGGATGGCTCTGCTTACGGTTCTTTATCTGGTGAGCGGCTTCACGCTGGCTTTCGAATACCGGCGGGCAGAAGACCCCATATTGCGGCAGCAGCTCAAATGGCTCCGCAACGGCACCTTCTGCGGACTGCTTCCCTTTGCTTTTTTTTATGCGCTTCCCTATATATTCGGAATCGTTCCCAACCAGTGGGCGCACTTCGCAGTGCTTTCCCTGACGTTGATTCCACTCACTTTGGCATCCGCGATTGTTCGCTACCGTTTGATGGACGTAGATGTAATTTTCCGCCGCGGCTATGCTTACACTCTTGCGACGCTCTGTATTCTAGCCGCGTTTTACGCCATTGTGTTCACGCTGGGCAGCCTGGTCCAGAAGAACTTCAAGGACCTGGGCAATACCGGGCTGGTCAGCGTCATGCTCCTGACCGCCTTCCTGTTTCAACCACTACGCAACTGGCTGCAGGAGCGGCTGGATAAATACTTCTATCGCGACCGGTACGATTATCGCTTGACGCTGGTAGAATTCGCCCGCGAGCTCAACAGCGAAGTGGACCTGGAAAAAATGCTCGGAAGCGTGGCCGATCGCCTCATGCAGACGCTCTCCATCCGGCAGATCGGTTTCTTTCTGGCTGAGCCCAAGACCGGTGGTTTCGCTCTCCGCAAACTGCTCGGCTCCACCGGACGTTCTACGGCAGATCCGGCGTACCTCGATTTATCGTTTCTCAATTGGGAACGCGACACTCCGTATTTGTTTTTTGAGCGCACCCGCTTCCGGCTGGATGCCTTGGCAGCCACATGGTCGACTGCCGTTCGTCAAACAATTGCCGATCTGGATCTTACCTATTACCTGCCCTGCACCGTCCGCGGCCGCACCATCGCCTTCATTGGCGTGAGCCGCACCGAATCGGGCGATTTTCTTTCGAGCGATGATCTGGAACTTCTGGTCACGCTTGCGGGTTACTTGGGGATTGCGGTCGAAAACGCGAATCTCTACCGGTCTTTGCAGCGCAAAGTGGAAGATTACGA
>JAYTGM010000539.1:0-3229 GCA_043733425.1 Terriglobia bacterium | reverse complement strand
CCCGCGACTTGGACCCACCCCATGCCCGTCAGTTTCCTGAGCGAAGACCAAAGGGACCGCTATGGCCGCTACGCCGGTGAACCAACGGCCGAGCAGTTAGCGCGATTCTTCCATCTCGACGACACGGACCGGGAACTCATTGCGATTCGCCGGGGCGATCACAATCGCTTAGGATTTGCTCTTCAGCTTTGCACGGCACGCTTTCTGGGCACGTTTCTGGAGGGCCCACAAGGCATTCCCGAGAGCGCCATCAATAATGTTGCGCGCCAACTGGCGATCAGCGACCCATCCTGCCATGCACAGTACTGTGCGGGCGAGCAACGTTGGGAGCATGCAGTGGAGATCCGCACGCATTACGGGTATCAAGACTTTTCGGCTTGGCCTACACAGTTTCGGCTGAATCGCTGGCTGTATGCACTTTGCTGGACGGGAACCGATCGGCCCAGCATTCTGTTTGATCGGGCAACGGCATGGCTGGTGTCCCATAAGGTCCTGCTGCCTGGCGTCAGTGTCCTTGAAAGGCTTGTTTCGCGCCTTCGAATCCGCGTCCAAGAGCGGCTCTGGCGGCTACTGATCAGCGGTCTCATCCCACAAAACTACACGCGCCTGGAAACGCTTCTGACAGTATTGCCCGGAGAACGGAAGTCTCAATTGGATCGCCTACGCACTGGCCCCACTCGCCGTAGCGCGCCGGAATTGGTTCGCGCCTTGAGCAGAGTCGATGACGTACGAAACCTGGCTATTGATGTGTCCGTATCGGCCCGCCTGCCTCGAAGCAGGGTACTGGAGCTGGCTCGTTTCGCTGCGACGGCCAAGGTCACTGCGATTGAGCGGATGGGGAAAGAACACCGGGCGGCAGCGCTGGTCGCCTTCGTTTCGACCCTGGAAGCGACCGGACAAGACGATGCCCTCGACGTTTTAGATATCGTTCTCACCGACATCTTTTCGGAGGCGTCCAAAGCTGGCATAAAGGCCAGACTGCGAACGCTCAAGGATCTCGATGCGGCCGCAGTTCAGGCGGCCGTCGTCACGAAGGTGGTGCTTGATCCTAATGTGGCCGACAGCGAAATCCGTCAGGCCGTATTCAAATTGATGTCCCGTGCGGATCTGGAAACATCGGTCCAGCAGATCGATAGTTTGGTTCGCCCACCAGAGGACGTCTACTACAACGAACTGCGGACAAGCTATCGGCGAGTCCGTCGCTTTCTGCCGGCTTTACTGCAAACGGTGAAGTTTGGGGCCAGTCCAGCAGGGCAACCGTTAATCGAAGCACTCGGTTATCTCAAAGCCTTCGATGCGGAGAAGAAGGCGGACTTCGCACCTCCGCTGGGCATCGTTGATGCTGCCTGGCGCGGTCACGTAATTTGCGACGGCAAAGTCGATCTCCAGGCGTACACGTTTTGTTTTTTGGATCGCCTTCGAAAAGGTCTCCGACGGCGCGACTTGTTTGCAGCGCCAAGCGTCCGCTACGCCGATCCGCGCGTTGGTCTGCTGGAAGGCGAAACATGGGAAGGGGCCAGACCGTTCATATGCCGGAGTCTCGGCCTTCCCACTTCAGCGAACGAAGCGCTGGCCGCGTTGCGCCAGGAACTCGAGCAAACGTATAGAGCGGTCGCCGCGAATTTTCCGAATAACACCGCCGCACGAATCGAACAGGTGGACGGCAAAGATGACCTAATCCTGACTGGCCTCGACAAGCTCGATGAACCCGAGAGCCTGATCGCATTGCGCAAAGAAGTGCAACGACGGCTGCCGCGCGCGGATTTACCAGAGATTTTGCTGGAGATCGCTGCGCGTACATCGTTTACACACGAATTCACGCATATCAGCGAGCGGGAATCACGGGCGGTGGATCTTGCCACCAGCATCTGTGCAGTTCTTATTGCTCAGGCATGTAATACCGGCACCGGGCCGCTGGAGCGCAACGATATTCTGTCATTGCGACGGTCCCGCCTGTCCTGGGTCAACCAAAACTACATTCGTAACGAGACATTGACTGCAGCTAACGCTTGCCTGGTTGCGGCGCAGAATCGGATTCCACTGGTTCAATCCTGGGGCGGTGGCGAAGTAGCTTCCGCCGACGGCTTGCGCTTCGTGGTGCCGGTTCGAACCGTTCATGCCGGCCCCAACCCCAAATACTTTGGCATGGGGCGTGGAGTCACTTATTACAACTTGGTCTCCAATCAATTCACGGGACTCAACGGTATTGTGGTTCCCGGCACGCTGCGCGACAGCCTGGTTTTGCTCGCCGTCGTTCTGGAACAGCAAACAGAACTGAATCCAACTGAAATCATGACCGACACCGGTGCGTACGCCGATGTGGTGTTCGGGTTGTTTTGGCTGCTAGGGTACCGCTTTAGCCCGAGAATCGCGGATATGGGGAACTCGCGGCTTTGGCGGATCGATCCGAAAGCCGACTACAGTCCGCTGAATGGGGTCTCAGGGCATAGAATCAACACCGAGTTAATTGGGCAGCATTGGGATGACGTACTTCGCCTGTCTGGATCGCTGAAACTCGGCTTGGTTCAGGCGACTTCGATTATGCGCACGCTCCAGGTTGGCGACCGTCCGACCAAGTTGGCACAAGCTGTGGCCGAGATCGGCCGCATCGATAAAACGATTCATATCCTCACGTCCATCAATGACGAGTCCAAACGGAGGCGGACGCTTACGCAACTCAACCGCGGCGAGGATCGGCACAGCCTGGCGAGGGCCGTCTTCCATGGCAAACGAGGCGAGCTGCGGCAGCATTACCGCGAGGGACAGGAAGATCAACTCGGAGCGTTGGGGCTCGTGGTCAACGTCATCGCTCTTTGGAACACGATCTATATGAATGCAGCCCTGGAGCAACTTCGAGCGGAAGGATATTCCCTGAAAGATGGAGACATGGCGCGGCTTTCGCCCATAATGTTTGACCACATCAACTTCCTTGGCCGCTACGCGTTTGCACTCCCGGAATCGGTAGCACAGGGGGAATTGCGGCCTCTGAGGTCGGCAGATGCACCAGATGATGAATAGCCATCAACCCCTTAAGCCGGTTTTCTGTTCCGTTGCTCCCCAAACCCCAGTTTTAAGCAAGGCCAGTGTGTCGGCCCGTCCTTCGGGTCGTCTTTGATCGCGGCCAACCGAGGATCGCGGCCAACCGAGCCTGCGACACTATTCATCAAGATAAGAGCATTTATACGGTCCGCTCGTCAGAATTTGCGCGAGGGGTATCGGTACTGATATC
>JAYTGM010000538.1:0-8826 GCA_043733425.1 Terriglobia bacterium | reverse complement strand
AGAAGCATTTCCCGGCGCATCGCAATCAGATTCCGGCCCATCTTTCCCTCTTCCACCACCTGCCGGGGGAAGAGTTCGAAACGCTTTGCTCCGATGTCCGCGCCGCTGGCACCTCTGCTTTCGACTTTACTGTTAACGGAGTCCGCTCTCTTGGCAGGGGGGTCGCATTCACAGTGGATGCTCCGCCGCTTGTCGAGCTTCACCAAATTCTTTCGACAAAGTGGAACCGTTGGCTCACGCCGCAGGACCGCAGCAAATATTCACCTCACATCACAATTCAAAATAAGGCAGAACCAGCGAAGGCTCGCGAACTCTTCCGCGCCATGGAAGCGAATTTCTCCCCATTTGCGCTAAAAGGCATCGGTATTGATATCTGGTATTACTGGGGTGGCCCATGGCAGCCTGCCGCCTACTTGCCATTTCAACCGCCTCAATAAGCCCAGCGCCACAAGCATGCGCCTGCTGTATAGCCCGCGCCCACAGCCGCGAACAATACTAGGTCGCCCCGTTTCAGCCGGCCCTGGGAAATCGCATCGCGTGTTGCCAAAGGAATTGTTCCGGCCGTCGTGTTTCCGTACCGCTCAATGTTGATCAGCACACGGTCCATGGGCAAACCCAGGCGCTCCGCGGTGGCACTGATAATGCGCCGGTTTGCCTGGTGCGGAATCATAATGGAAACATCGGCTGCGGTAAAACCATTTCGCGTCAGCAGTTCTTCGCACAGCTCGCTGATCTTCTTCACCGCAAATTTGAAAACCTGTTGCCCGTCCTGCTTCACGTAATGCAGACGTTGCGCAACGGTTTCCGCACTTGCGGGCATACGGCTGCCTCCGGCAGGCATCTTCAGATAATCCCCGCCGGAGCCATCGATTTCACCAATAAAATCGATAAAACCGACATCTTCACCCTCCTCCGTCGCCTCAATCAGCATCGCGCCGGCACCATCGCCGAAGAGAATACACGTGGATCGGTCGGTGTAATCGATAATGCGGCTCATGGTGTCAGCGCCAATCGCCAGCACCTTCTTGTGCGTGCCGCAAGCTACCAGGTGCGCGCCAGTCGTAAGACTGTAAAGGAACCCCGCGCACGCCGCCACCAGATCGAAGCCCCAGGCTTTTGTCGCGCCAATACGGTGCTGAACCAGGCACGCGGTTGCCGGAAACATCATGTCGGGGGTCACCGTGGCTACCAGAATCGCATCCAGTTCGTTTGCCCCAATACCTCGGTTCGCCAGCGCTACCAGGGCCGCTTCCACGGCCAAATCCGAGGTTGCCATCTCAGGCGTGGCAATATGCCGCTCGGAAATCCCGGTGCGCTCGCGAATCCACTGGTCATTGGTCGCCACCAGCTTTTCCAGATCGGCATTGGTCAAAAGTCCGGGAGGCGTGTAGCAGCCCAGCGCGGTAATCTTAGGTCTTTGCAAGCGCATGAATAATCTAAAACCTCGGGTGTTGGCCCTGGAATGCGACCCGGCCCGAAATCGGCGTAATCCCTTTGATACGTTACCGCCTGCCGGAATGCAAGGCGGGGGCTCATCTGATCTTACGCTCCCTGTGCAGTCTTCCTTATTCCTTGAAACGGTGGAGGAAATTTACGCACGAGTGTTTCGGGAACTGAAACCACGCACTCCGCTCCCCTGTTTCGCCGTAGAGTACCGCCCCTTTGCGAACGTAAACAGCTCTATCAGTATGAAAAAGGGGATGGTGGATGTAAAACTGTCAGACCTGTTGCAGGATGCACCAGCCCAAGTGGCGGAATCGCTCGCTCGGATTTTGCTGGGGAAAATGTTGCGGCAACCCGCGGCGCGATCTCATCTTCAGCGTTACCGGTTATATCTAAACCGCACCGAAATAAGAACTCAGATGCATTTGATGCGGCAGACCCGAGGCAGAAAGCATATCTCAGGACCTGCTGGCCGCTGCTTTAATTTGGCTGAAATGTTCAATCGATTGAACAAGGCATTCTTCGGTGAATCCTTATGCCAACCTGAGCTGGGTTGGAGCCTGCGCCTCAGCCGCACCATGCTAGGGCATTTCGATCCTTCGCACAATGCGATTATCATCAGCCGAATTTTCGATGAACCCGGCGTGCCTGCTTTAGCAGTGGAATATGTGATGTTCCACGAAATGCTTCATCTAAAGTTTCCGGTCGATCACTCGGGCACACGTAGATGCGTCCACACGCGCGAATTCCGCCAAGCTGAGAAATTATTTCCGCGCTTGGCGGAAGCAAAAGAGACGCTAAAAAAGCTAATTTAATACTTGTCTGGTTAGGAGGGCGACATCGCGGGGGTCAAGGTAAACTGCTCCAACTCCCTTTGCATCTGGGTTAAGCCTGCCACCAGGTTCAGGGCAGAGATGCGGATTTGGTAGAGTCCGCAAGCGTGAAGCAATAATCTACCTTCAATCACCACCAGGGTTGCGGTGAAAAGCACTCGCGCGGTCAAAATAGTGGCTGCAAGATCTTCGCGGGAGTGAGGTGATTCAACCATGATCGTTCTTAAGTGGTTGGTCAAATCGGAAAAGTCAACGGAAAGCGAGCCGAGGTATTGGCGAAAAATCCTTCGCCTGTCTGCTCTCATGCGTCTCAGAACCTGGGAATTGAAACCCGGCTGCTGAGAAAGGAATTGAAAATCATCGGCGGCTAGAAGCCTTTCCATGGGCCGATAAAACTGGATTCTGTTTAAGCCCGATTCTTCAACTAAAAATATTTCCGATGACGCCACGGCGGGTGTCAGTGTTTTGCGCAGCCTCCAACAGGCGGCCACAATCAAGCAAACAGTCAGACAGCAAAATACGGATAGAACTAACATGGTCGGATTGCTCCAAGGCTTGGTGTTGGTCAGCATAACGAATTTTCCGTATTAATGCAATCTCTATTTGGCGATTATTTTATTTCCTGGCTGCTGTGATGAGTATTGAGCTAATAATGCTCAACTGCCCGAGTAATCTATCTTCATCCCTGGGGTCGATCCGTGTGTGTAGCCGCAGGATGCGGGTCTGCCCCTCGCGGGAGAGTAGGAAAGGCCAAATCCAAAAGCAAACTGCCGTGTTCACGGTGACCGCTAAGTTAAGCCAATTGGTATGCTGCCGTTTGGTAAACAGTTCGGCAATCAGCCCCCCGGCTTCGCCGAACATTACGGCGCCGAAGAGAACAGCGTTAATGAAAACATTTTTCTGCAGATGAATTGGGTAGCGGGAAATGACAACTAAAATAATTAAAATCAGAAGCGAAAATCCGAAGGTGAAGCAATGTGCCGCGGATTCTACAAAAGGAAGAAGGGTACCTTGCAATCCGGATACTGTCCGCCCTGCCGTGGTGCTGACAATCGCCACCAGGGCTGTGCCAAACAGCGCACCGTAAACACTCCACCTTCCCAACACCGCAATGCCTGGGTAATCAGAAAAGATTGCCGCATAAATTTCGCGCAGCATAAGCCCATATATAATCCACTCGGGGATAAGCAGACCCAAAAAAATTGACTCGTACTCGTCACTTTTCAGACCAGTGATGGAAGATGCGGCTGTGAGCGCTACTTGCAGCAGAAAAAAATAGGAAAGAGCGGGGTAAACGGAGAGAAGCCGGAGAGAAAAAAGCCTGAAAAGACAAACAGTTGTGGCACATGCCAAAGCAACAGCAACCGAAAGAGACCAAGCGGGGCTGACCATACCGTAAATGTAGTATATTCAGCCCGCCTTCGGACAGGAAAACAAATCTGGTCTAGTTAACCCAGGGGCAAGGATTGCACTCGGGCATCGGCAGTACAGACGGAGATTGAATGGGACTCGAAACAACCGAGACCGACTTGGGGAACGCCAGCAGGGAGAGGGCAAAAGCGGAAAGAACAACGATTGATCGGGTCATGTAGGTGATTTTCCTTTGGGTGAAATAAGTTACCGGACGATCACCAGATTAAAAGGCGCCTGCAATTTGGTCCGGTTTCGAAAAGTAGTTTTTCATTTTTGGAACCATTTTCTTTGCTCTAGATCTAAACCCGGCGCACCCGCATCAACGTCAACATATAGAGATTAAGAAGTCCTGCGGCGGTCTCGGGTTAGCCGAAGGTGTATGGTGAACAGTTGGTATGAGTCTGGACGTCAGCCCCGCCGGTGAATTGTGGCGTCGAACTCTATCCCAGATTCCGACTCTCTTTGGAAAATTGGTTTACCTGTCTTCGCTGCGCAATAGCAATACCGGAACTTACGAACATTTTGGTTTTGCTCAGCGGTTTACCGCCCTTCAGGCGGACAAAACGCTGAGAAGAAGTCATTTGGACATGTTTGCGGACTGGCTTTCCTTCAGCCTGGAACAGCAAAAGACTGACCTGGATCTCTACCTTGGCGGTCTTCCGGATGACCGCCGCATAATTCTCGACAACTGGCGGTTAATACCGCCTTTTGCCAATCTGATTCCTGCGTCGGCAAAACTGCCGGAACGCGATCTGTTCCTCAGCGATCTGGTATTAGTGCTGGGGACCATAGAATTGAGGTCAGCCGGAACTACTCACGCCTGAGGAGCGGCTTGCTTGCCAGTTTCAAAATGCATTGCCACGCCAGTTACCTGGCCTAAAATATCGGTCTCCTCGGCGTTGAAAAGCAACGGAGAACAACCGGATTCAGGGTGCGCTACCACTACCATGTGCTTGTCCGCCAAATAGCACCAACCGGCGAAATACCCCGTCCGATGTTCTATAAAATAAATAGGCTGCTCATATTGCCCCACCCCGGTCAAATTTATGATCTTTTTCTTCGTTTCGTCAATGAGCAGAACGCTTTCAGGGTAAATGATAGGGTACATCCGCCAGTCATCGGAACCGACAAACGCATACCTCAGGTGTTTCAATTCCAGGTTGCCCAGAAGAGAAATTGACATTTTGCCCCATCGCTGAATCAGGCGGCTCAGTAACTCCGTCTTTCGCAGATCGATTCCCGACTCTAGAGACAGCGGCATTTGAACTTCCCCCCATGGCGGCGCGGAGAAGCCGATCAGGTGTGTTTTCGCATGGGAAATCAAGGCGGCGTCGGCCGGCTGGTTAGCCAGCGTAACCCCGTACCAGTCCAAAACCTCTGCCACGTCCATTCGGTAAATCGTGCACAGTGAATACAACCTGTAAATTGAAGGGACGGTACCTTTGTTTTCCATATCGGAGAGGCGGCTTAAGTTAATTACAAATTCATCGCTCTTCTTATTGGTTGCAATGAGATTACTCGCTTCTTCCACATCCCGGTATTTCAGCCCCAGGCTCTCGCGTTTTCGTTTCAGCCGTTGCCCAGGCTCGTTCATGTTATGATCCTTTTTGTCCGAAGATCAGCCCTGGATTTTCGGTGGCAGTGCGTTGAGCCAACTCTTCCTCGTCAGCACGTTGCGAGTATATCGGCCAGGAGACTTGGCGGCAACTGAAATTCTCAGTTTTTGTTCCGATTTTGGAACGGACCGCTGAAAAATATGGAAAAAGTGAAAATTGTGGTCGGCGTCTCCGGTGCCAGCGGTTCCATTTATGCTTACCGCTTGCTCGAAAGGCTGCAAGGTAGGGCGGAAACTCACTTGATCATTTCCCGATCCGCTGAAAAGACATTGTTTCTGGAAACGGGAAAACTCGCGGCCGATCTAAAAAACCTTGCCTCTTTCACCCACCCCTTTGAGGACATCTCCTCGCGTTTGGCCAGCGGTTCTTTTCAAACCCATGGAATGGTGATCGCTCCCTGTTCCATCCATACGATGTCGGCAATCGCCACCGGCATCACTTCCAACCTATTGATTCGAGCGGCGGACGTATGTTTGAAGGAGCGCCGCAGGTTGATTTTGATGGTTCGTGAGAGTCCGTTCCATCTGGGTCATTTAAGAACCATGACCGCACTTGCGGAAATGGGCGCAATTATCGCCCCTCCTATCCCGGGGTTCTATCACAAGCCCGAAACAGTCCTCGATCTGGTAGATCATTCGGTAAGCCGTGTATTCGATTTACTCGGAATCCCCGATGAGGGTATCGAGCGTTGGGACGGCCCAAGTGCCCGTTAAACAAAGGGTTCTGCGAGTCGGCTTCCAGGGGGAGCGCGGGGCTTTCAGTCAGGAAGCAGCCCGGCGCTTCTGCGGCGAAGATATCGAATCGGTCCCGTTCACGCGCTTCGAAGAAGTTTTTGCCGCGCTAAAAGCGCAGAAAATCGACCGCGCCGCCATTCCCATTGAAAACACGCTGCATGGCTCCGTGCACGAGAACTACGATCACCTGCTGAATTTCGATCTTCCCATCCTTGCGGAAACCAGCGTCCGGATCGTCCATAATCTGATCGCCAATCCCGGCATAAAGTTCCGCGAAATACGCCGTGTTTACTCCCACCCCGTGGCCTTGGCCCAATGTCTGGATTTCTTCACCGCCAACCCTCAGGTGGAGCGCGTACCGTTTTACGATACGGCCGGCAGCGTGAAGATGATTGCGGAGCAGGGTCTTTCCGATGCCGCGGCGATTGCTTCCGCCGTTGCTTCAGAGAACTACGGCGCGCACATTCTGAAGCGATCCATTGAAGACGATCGCCGGAATTTCACCCGCTTCTTCCTTCTTTGTCATCGTGAGCAGTTGAGTAAGGCAGCGCCGAAGCAGCAAGCCAATCAATCAGCCAAAACCTCGATTGTGTTCGCCATTCGGAACTCACCTGGCGCGCTTTTTCGTTCTTTAAGCGCTTTTGCGTTGCGCGACTTAAATTTAACCAAGATAGAATCCCGGCCGCTCCGTGGAAAGCCTTGGGAATACCTGTTCTATCTCGACCTCATCGGGCACGAAACGGACGCTAATGTACAGAAGGCGCTCGGGCACCTGCGGGAATCCGCTGACCTCGTTCGGGTGCTCGGTTCTTACCCGAAAAGTTGCTGATCTTTTCCCCCGATTTCAAGCACCTCGTCAGGACTGGCGGTGCCTGTTCCGTGCTTCATTACGGTGATTGAGGCAACTCGATTTCCCATCCCCGCTGCTTCCGCTGGAGTGGCGCCTGCCACGAGTGCCGCAACCGCGCCGACCGAGAAACTGTCTCCCGCGCCACAAATGTCCACCGGATTCTCTATCGGAGTGGCTGAGACAAATTGCTCCCCGGTAGCACTGACCAGCAGAGCCCCTTCTGATCCGTAAGTGATGCAAAGAAGGGGTAAATTGGCTTCGTTCCGGAAAATATGTATTTCCGCGGGAAAACAGGCGGATTCGTCGCGGTTTACTTTTACCCGCACATTCCTGAAATGTTGAGGACGATTGCGTGAATCCACCCAGATAATCTGAGTTGGTCTTTGTAAAGCAAGGCTGGCCAGCGTGTCTCGGACCGCTCTGGTCACAACTCCACCCGAAGCCGTTTCCGCTTGGTCCGATACGAAAATAGCGTCGAATTCCGGTGCCAATCGGTTCAACTGCTCTAAAACAGCCGCTTCCACGCTTTCCGGCAGATCGGTCGTTCGAATAAAATCAACGCGTGGCAGGTCTTCCAGCCCGGTCGTCATGTTAGTGAGTTTTGTATAGGTAAATGTCGAAATCTCACTCGATTCCACCAGCGCGCTTTCAATGCCGCCTCGGGCCAGAGCTTTTTTTAATTCGAACCCGAAGCCATCGGTCCCTGCGGCCCCCAGGACCACCACGCGCCCGAAACCCAGCGCTTTCGCGTTATTCGCGACCGTTCCTCCAGCGCCCGGTGTCAGTTCAGTCTTCACAACGGCGATGCGCGGAATACCGGTCTCCCGTGATGGCTCCGCTTCTGAAGGGTCGTAAGTCGACCAGCGGTCCAGGCAGATATCACCTACGATCAGAGCGCTCTTGCGTGGCAGCGCCTCTAAAATTTCGCGATGCGTCACGCCATCAGCGCCTTCCGCAGAGCCGGGAAGGTGGCCCGGTGATCACCGCAAATGTACATGCTGCGCCCGCCATCCGCTACGGTGCGCACCAGGATGGTCTTATGAGGCCGGAAGTAGTAGCCCGGGTCATCTTTCGACAACTCTTTGTGGATGTCGCCCGCAATCGGCACCAGATCGAAAACCGCAGTGGTGAAATCCGTGATTCCGCGACCCTCCTGAAGTGCCACATTGCGCGCCATGCTCAGAGCCTTCAAATAGACTTCTGGGCCCATGATTGCGGAACCGAAATTCAGCAGAACCCCGCCCTCCAGGTTCGTCACGGCTTCAGTGAAGATTAAGAAATCCCGATAGCTTGCCGCGCCAAAAGCAGCTCCATCGAAATTCGGGTGCTCATGCAAAATGTCATACCCAATGCCGACATGCACCGTAACAGGAACTCCCAATCGGTAAGCTGCGGCAAGCACGCTCAAATCCTTATACTTGTAGCCGCTCTCCAGAATGCGCCTGCCGACGTGCTCCCCCAGGCCTTCCTCTCCGGCCGCGGCATAGCGGACCCAATCGTTCAGTTCACCGGTCTCGCGCCAAAGCCCGAACTCACCGGTCTTGATGTAGCGGGCAACGCTTTCCGTGGTGGCACCGATGCGCGCCAGTTCGTAATCGTGAATTGCGCCAGCGCCGTTCATTGCAACATGCGTAAAGTAGCCGCGCTCCAGCATGTCGATCAAGTACAGATTCATCCCGGCCTTAAATACGTGTGCACCCATCATCAGAATGCGCGCTGCACCCCGGGCCTTGGCCGCATGCAGCGCTTGAGCCAATTCCGGCAACTGTGGATGATGGAACGCGGGAAGCTCAGCATCGAGCGCGAGCCACCATTCGCGCTGTAAATCGTGCGCACGCTCGTCGAGCGGTTTAATCAATAGTCTGGAACGGTCAAAAATCGGGTATCGGCCTGCCATATCGGGGAAGACTCATGATATCTTCTCAGGCAATGAACCG